>JAGQJJ010000337.1 GCA_020430675.1 Myxococcales bacterium | reverse complement strand
CAGCTCGGCGAGCGCGTACTCGCCGCCGTAGCGCACCTCGATCGGGCGGTGCACCGGCACCGGCAGCGCGGTCTCGACGGTGGCGCCGTTGGCGTCGCGCGCGATGACCCGCACCGCCGAGATGTACGACTGCATGTCTTCGGGCACCGGGTTGAACAGCACCGCTTCGTCGATGCCCAGCTCGTCGAAGTCGGTCGGGCTGCCGTAGGGCCCGTGCACGACGGTCGTGACGCCGTCGTTGGCGTTGACCCCGCTCAGCTCGTATTTGAACGAGACCGCCTTGAGGCCGGCGACCCGCACCCGCATGTGGTAGGGCATGCCGGCCAGCGCGCGCACCGCCGGCGCGCCGCACTCGGCTTCGATGGGCTCGAACGATTCGATCAGGATCGAGGGCTCCACATCGAGCGTCATCGAGGTGGCCTTGCCCTCGCTGACGAGGCCCTCGTCGGTCTCGCGCACCACGCTGGCCTTGCCCTCAAAGCGGCCGAGCCGGGCGTCGCCGGTGAACGGGTTGGCGTAGGGGCCGAAGCGGCGCACGGTGAGGATCTGGTGGCGCGCGTCGATGGCGTTGAAGGCGGCCGGCAGGTGCAGATCGACCGGCACGCGCTCGCCGTCTCGGGCGGCGAAGGTGCCGCGCAGGTGCACTTGCAGCTCGGCGTCGGGGTCGGTGAGGCGATCTTCGGGCACGAAGCCCTCGCCGAAGAACTCCAGCGTCTCGCCGATCACCACGCTCGACGCGCTGACGTCGGTGATGACCGACGCCGCCCCCGGGGCGGCCTCTTCTTCCGCGGCACAGGCGGTGAAGAGGGCGGCGCAGCCGAGCGGCAGCAGCAATCGACGCATGACAACCTCCGAGCGCGCGGGACGAGATGGCGCCTGCGCGATAGCATGACCGGGCGGTCGCTGTCAATGGCGGCCCGCGGGCCGCGCCGCTGCTGGCGCGGCGTCAGTTCAGGCCGTTGACGTCGAGCCGGTACTCCCGGTAGCAGTTCTGGCCCCCGTTGAAGGGCCGCACCTCGATGATATAGGTCGAGGTGTCATCGAAGTTGAGCTGTTCGCCCCACTCGATCATGTCATCCGCGTTGCCGCCGGCGCGGCTCTCGGCCAGTGAGTTGCCGGCGCGGCAATCGGCGGCGTTGCGGTACAGGAACAGGTCGTAATCGTTGCCCGCCGGGATCTGCGAGAGCCGCAGCACGATGTCTTCGCCAAAGCCGGGCGCGTTGAAGCCGTCGTCGCCGAGGAAGCAGTAGAAGTCGACGTCGTCGTACGAGTCGATGGTGGCTTCGAGGAAGATGTTGGGATCGGCCTCACCCATATTGAGCATGTAGCAGCTACCGCACGAGTCGTTGGGCTCGAAGCCGTCGGGGTTGTCGAGCAGGTCGCCGTCGCAGTCCTCGTCGAGCCGGTTGCCGCACACCTCGTCCTCGGGGCCGACCGCGCCGCGGCAGGCGCCGAGCGCGCTCCAGCGGCATTGGCCGTCGCAGGTGCGCGTGGCCACGCCCTGCGCGCACTCGCCCACATCGCTGCCGCAGCCCTGCTCGTCGACGTCGCCGGGCGCGCAGGTGCCCTGGCCCTGGCAGCTGCCGAAGGCCGCCCAGATGCAGTCGTCGCCGCATTCGCGCCGCCGCGTGCCGCAATTGCCGCAGGCCTGCTCGTCGACGTCGCCGGGTTGGCATTGCCCGCCGCCGCCGCATTCGCCGAAGCCGCCCCATTGGCACTGGTCATTGCAGGTGCGGACCTGGGCCGAGCAGTTGCCGCAGGCGCGCGCGTCTTCGTCGCCGGGCGCGCAGACGCCCTCGCCCTCGCAGGCGCCGTAGTCCTGCCACGCGCAGTCATCGCCGCAGCGCCGCCGCCGCGTGCCGCAGTTGCCGCAGGCCTGCTCTTCGACGTCGCCCGGGGTGCAGCCGATGCCGCCCGCGCCGCCGCAGGCGCTCCAGTCGGCCCATTGGCAGGCCATGTCGCATTGCCGACTGCGCTCGCCGCAGGTGTCGCCGCAGGTCTCCTGCTCCTGATCGCCCGGCGCGCAGGTGCCTTCGCCGGCGCAGGCCGACCAGTCGCCCCAGCGACATTCGCTGCCGCAGCGGCGGCGCCGCGAACCGCAATTGCCGCACATGCCGCTGTCGACCGCGCCCGGATCGCATTGGCGCTCGGGCTCGGCGCAATCGCCCCAGGCGCCCCACATGCCGCCGCTGCAACTGCGCGTGCGAAAACCACAATCGCCGCAGATCTGGGTGTCGTCGTCGGCCCCGTCGGCGCAGGCGCAGTTGTCGGGCGCGGTGCAATTGGCCCAGGCCCCGTCGGCGCAGGTCTCGATGCCGCGCCCGCAAGCGTTGCGGCAGTCGCGCACGATCTCTTCGTCGGTGGCGCCGTCGCAATCGTTGTCGCGCCCGTCGCAGACCTCGTCGACCGGCGCGGGCGCGTCGCAGCCGCGCCAGGTCGCGCCTTCGCAATGCTCCTGGCCCATGCCGCACTCGGTCTGGCAGTCCCGCGTGTCGCCCTCGGCGCAGCCGTCGCAGCCCTCGTCGATGGTCTGATCGCAGTCGTCGTCGATGCCGTCGCCGCACCGCTCCAGATGCGGGCGCTCGCCGGTGCAGCCGCGCCAGGTGCCGCCGGCGCAGACCTCGGTGCCGGTGCCGCACTCCGTCCGGCATTCGCGCTCGTCGCCGTCGGTGCAGCCCCCGCAGCCGTCATCGATGGTGCCATTGCAGTCGTTGTCGCGCCCGTCTCCGCAGATCTCGGTGCGCGCGGCGGGCGCGCTGCACGGGCGCCACACGCCGCCGCTGCACCGCTGCTCGCCCTGGCCGCACTCGGTGTCGCAGGGCCGCGTCTGGCCGTCGTTGCACTCGTTGGCGAAGCACTCGCCGTCGGTGCAGTGGCCGCCGGGGCAGTCATTGTCGTCGCGGCAGCCGGCGCCGACGAGCACGCAGGCGCCATTGAGACATTGCTCGCCGGCCGCGCAGAGCCCGGCGTCGCCGCACGGCGCGCGCAGGCAGCGGCCGCTGCGGCACAGCTCGCCGATGGGGCAGTCGGGATCGCCGGTGCACTCGGTGCTGCCGGGGGTGTCGGCGGCCTCGGAGCAGCCGCCGAGCGCCAGGGCGCCGACGGCGAGGAACAGGAGCGGTTGCGGTCGGAGCGTCATGGCTGCATTAATCCCGATCCGTGCCCGCGGGCTCAACCGGAAACCGGACGGCCCCGCCGGGCGTCATGCCCGTCGCCCTGACGAAAGAGGAGATCATGAGCGAGACCACCCCCAGCATCGGCGGCCTGCCGCGCCTCAATGAGCCGGCCCCGCAGTTCACCGCGCCTTCGACCCACGGCGAGATCAGCCTGTCCGACTACAAGGGCAAGTGGGTCGTGCTGTTCAGCCACCCCGCCGACTTCACCCCGGTCTGCACCACCGAGTTTGTCGGCTTCGCCCGCGAGTCGGCCGCCTTCGAGGCGATGAACACCCAGCTCATCGGCCTCTCGATCGACAGCATCTACTCGCATATCGCCTGGATGCGCAGCATCGAGCACCACTTCGACGTCAAGGTGACCTTTCCGGTCATCGCCGACCTGAGCATGAGCGTGGCCAAGGCCTACGGCATGCTGCACCCCGGCGCGAGCGCCACCGCGACCGTGCGCACCGTGTTTGTCATCGACCCCGAGCAGAACGTGCGGGCGATGATCTACTACCCGCTGACCACCGGCCGGGTGATCGGCGAGGTCAAGCGGCTGGTGCAGGCGCTGCAGCTCAACAGCGCCAAGGGCCTGGCCACGCCCGAGGGCTGGCAGCCCGGCGATATGTGCATCGTGCCGCCGCCCGCGACCCTGGCCGCCGCCGATGCGCGCATGAAGTCTGACTACAAGGTCACTGACTGGTACTTCAGCAAGACCGATTGCCCGAGCTGATCGCGGCGCGCCGAGCGCGTCGAACCGGTTGCGCCTTCGCCGCGCCTTGGCGATGCTGCCGGCGATGTCGGCCTCGCCCCGTCTGCTGTTTGCGTTTGCCCTGCTCGTCGTGGGAGCGAGCGCGCGCGCCGAGGGCGAACCACCGGCGCGCACCACCACCGACCTCAGCCGCGGGCTGCGTTTCGAACCCCGCCTGACCGCCATCGCCCAGGCGCCGTCAGATCCGAACGTCATTTACGTTGGCAGCGAGTACGGCCGCGTGCACGTCAGCCGCGACGGCGGGCGGACGTGGATCGAGTCGACCGCCCAGACGAAGCGCGGCCGCTTCTATGGCTCGCTGCGCGCGCAGGGCGAGATGAGCCGCATCACCTCGGGCTGGAGTCAGCCGTCGGGCAGCTCGTATGGCGCGATCGCCGGCTTCATCCTGCCGAGCAAGCTGAGCGACCCGTTCGACCAATCGCCCGGCGGCGGTCTCGAAGGCACCCGCGCCACCGGGCAGGATCTGTCGCCTGGCGACCCGCTGGTCGGCGCGCTCACCGGCCTTGAGTCGACGAAGCGCTCGTCGTCGAGCAGCGAAGCGCGGCGGCTCTACGATGACAGCCTGATCGGCGACGACGAGGACTTCGGCGGCGGCGGCGACGGCGGCGGCAGCGATCTGGGCGTCGGCATTCGCGCCCGCGCCCCGCGCCTGGCGGTGCAGGTGCGGCGCATTCGCGGGTGGAACATCGGCATCAATCTGCAACAGACGCTGGCCCTGCGCGCCGCGGCGGCGACCGCGGTGTGGTTCTTCGACGTCAACCCCGCCGATCCCGACGATGTGCTGGCCGCCACGGCCGATGGTCTGCTGCGCTCGCGCGATGGGGGCGGTACCTGGCCGCTGGTGCTGACCGGGCCCACGCCGCCCGAGCGCATCATCAACCAGATCGCCCGCGATCCAACGAACCCCAAGCGCCTGTTTGTGGGGACCGGGCGCGGCATGCACGTCTCGATGGACGGCGGCGAGACCTTCGATCGCATCGAGCACCCGTTCATCGTCAGCAGCGATGTGCGCTGGATCGACATCGACCCCACGCGGCCGCAGACCCTCTATGTGGGCGCGACGTGGGGCCTGCTGCGCTCGACCGATGGCGGCGTCAACTTCAGCATCGCCTTCCTCAACCCCTGGCCGCCGCTGAACCTGGTGCGGCAGGTCATGGTCGACCCGCACCGGCCCGAGCGCATCTGGCTGGCCACCGCCGACGGGTTGATGGTGCGCGACGGCGAGAAGGCCGAGTTCGATCGCGCCGGCGGGCTGCTGTTTGTGGGCACCAATGTGCGCTGCCTGTCGACCGATGGCACGCCGGGGCATCTGATCGCGGTGACCGACACCGACGTCTGGGAGACCCGCGACGCGGGGGT
>JAGQJJ010000336.1 GCA_020430675.1 Myxococcales bacterium | reverse complement strand
TATGCCGGCAACCCCAATGTGCACTCGCTGGCCGGGCCGCTCTATTTTCCGGTGCTCGCCCGGGCGTTGGGCAGCCGCAACATCTTCTCGGCGAGCACGGTCGACCAGATGCCGCGCCATGTGGCCAGCGGTTGGCTCTTTGGCCACCCCGACCGCATCCCGGTGCCTGACATCGATCGCACCGACCTGCTGATCATCGTCGGCGCCAACCCGGCGGTCTCAAACGGCAGCCTGGCCACCGCGCCCGACTGGCCGGGCCGGCTCGCATCGCTGCGGGGCCGCGGCGGCCGGGTCGTGGTCATCGACCCGCGCCGCACCGAGACGGCGGCGCTGGCCGACGAGCACCTGCCCATCCGCCCGGGCACCGATGCCGCGCTCTTGCTGGCGATGGCGCAGTGTCTTTTTGCCGACGGGCGCGTCAACCTGGGGGCCTGCGCGGCGTTTGTCGATGGCATCGATGCCACCCGCGATGCCATCGCAGCCTTCGCGCCCGAGCGGGTGGCGCCAGTCTGTGGCGTCGCCGCCGAAGACATCCGCCGGTTGGCGCACGCGCTGGCCGATACACCGCGGGCGGTGGTCTACGGGCGCATCGGCACCCACGCCACGCGCTTTGGCACGTTGGCCGCCTGGGCGGTCGACGTGCTGAACATCATGACCGGCCACCTCGATGTGCCCGGCGGGGCCATGTTCCCGCAATCGCTGCACGAGCGCACGGCGCCGGCAAAAGCGCGCGGCTTTCAGACCGGGCGCCATCGCAGCCGGGTCGGCGGCCACCCCGAGGTGCGCGGCGAGCTGCCTTGTGTGGCATTGCTCGATGAGATCACCACGCCCGGCAAAGGCCAGATTCGCGCGCTCTTTGTGGTCGGTGGCAACCCGGTGCTCTCGGTGCCGGGCGGCGATCGGCTGGCCAAGGCCCTCGATTCGCTCGATCTGATGGTCTCGGTCGACCCCTATCTCAACGAGACCAGCCGGCACGCGCATGTCATTCTGCCGCCGCCGAGTCCGCTGGCGAAGGCGCATTATGACCTGGCGTTCTATGGTCTGGCGGTGCGCAACTTCGCGCGGTACAGCGCACCGGTTGTGCCGGCGGCGGGGCCTTCAGAGGCCGAGATTCTGGCGCGCCTGGCGCTGCTGGTCTTTGGCATGGGCCCGAAGGCCGATCCCAAGCTGGTCGATGCGCAGGTGCTCGGCTTCATCTTGGAGAAGGCGGCGGGCACGCCCGGCTCGCCGGTCTTCGGGCGCGATGCCAAGGCGCTGGCCGCCGAGTTGCCGGCCGGCGAAGGCACCGTGCGCGCGCTCGACGCGCTGATTCGCACCGGCCCGCGCGGCGATGGCTTTGGCGCCAACCCCGAGGGCTGGACGCTCGCTCGCCTCGCCGCCGCGCCTTCGGGCGTCGACTTCGGGCCCCTCGAACCGCGGCTGCCCGATGCGCTCTCGACACCCGATGGCCGCATCGGCCTGATGCCCGCGCCGATCGCCGCCGACCTGCCGCGCCTCGAAGCCCTGCTCCATGCGCCGCGCGACGGCCTGCTGCTGATCGGGCGAAGGCACCTGCGCTCGAACAACTCGTGGCTGCACAACCTGAAGAAGCTGGCCGCCGGCCGCGATCGCCAATCGCTGCGCCTGCACCCCGATGACGCCGCGGCGGCGGGCATCGCCGCCGGCGATCGGGTGCGGGTCGCCGCGGTGGATGACACGACGGCTTGCGCCGATGCCATCGCGCAGGTGACCGATGAGATGATGCCCGGCGTGGTCAGCCTGCCCCATGGCTGGGGTCACGGCGTCGAAGGCACCGGCCTGCGGGTGGCAGCGGCGTTTGGGGGGCCGAACGTGAACCGCATCACAAGACCGGTGCTCGACCCGCTCTCGGGCACCGCGGCGCTCAACGGCGTGCCGGTGACCATCGAGCGGCTGCCTTGAACGACTTATGACTCAAGGCGCCAGCGGTGTCCGCTTGTTTTGAGGACTGGGGATTTTCAAGGTCGGCGGAGCATGATGGCATCGCGCAGAGGGGTCAAGACGCGGTTGCCCCGATGGCGCGCCGCCGCTACAGGTCGAGCGTCAAGGCGATCGAGCCGCTGACATAGGTCTGGTCTTCACGCTCGGGGTCATCTTCGCAGACCTCGACCCCACTCGTCTTGAAGCAGGCGCGTTGCGGAAAGAGCCAGGCGTAGTGCAGGAATGGGCCCAGGCGCAGGTCCTCGGTCACCCGAAAGAAGAGCGCCGCCTGTACCCCGGCGTGCAGAAACAGCGCCGAGACCTCGGCGTCGCTCTGACTGTTGCTGGCGCTGGCCGAGTACCAGGCGAGGCCCACGGCGGGTCCCAGGCGCAGTTCGAAGGCTTCGGTCAGCCCGCCGGCCACCCGCGCGAGCGGTGCGGCGTTGACAAAGATGACCGAGCCATCGGCGGTGACGCCATCGGGCACGTCAAAGTCCACGTCCTGGTAGACAAGCTGCCCGTGAAGGGACCACGTCTCAGAGAGAGGCAGGCCCAATGATCCCCCGACGAGGATCGAGGGCTGCACCTCCTGCGTGCCCTCGCCTTCCACCTGGCCTACGCCGAGCAACGGCACGACCTCCACCGCCAAAGCGAAGCTTGGAAGGGCGAAGATCGCTGCCATCAGAGCGAAGATCCGCGGACGCATGTCTCCCTCCTCGCCCGAGCGCAGTGGCTCGGGCGCTCGACGCGCGCTCGCCCTTGAAGCGCACGACGAGGGTGCGGCAGAACGAGGGTTCCCGAGGCACGCGAAGGTTGTGGAAGCTGCTTTTGGATAGCCTGAAGAAATACATAAATAACTTAATCTCTTATCAGCGGCCGGGCAAGAAGAGAATCGACGTGCGGATCTCGTGACCCCGCGGGGCCGATCGGGCAAGGTGGGCCGATGCGCGGCGTGCTCCTCTGCTGCTTCTGTGTGCTGGCCGGCTGCGGCGCGCGCACCTATCTGGTCGATCCGGCGGGCGGCGGTGATTTTGCGGCGATCGATGAGGCCCTCGCCGCCGCCGAACCCGGGGCCCGCGTGCGCGTCCGGCCCGGCGTCTATCGCGCGCCGCTGCGGCTGACGCGGCCGGTGGCCATCGAGGGCGAGGGGCCGGCGGGCGCGGTGGTGGTCGAGGTCAACGACGCGACGGCGCTGGTCTCGCTGGTCACTGCCAGCGTGCGGGGGGTGTCGCTGCGCACGACCGGCGAGCACGCGCCCGCCGCGGTTGAAGTGCGCGCCGGTGCGTTGTCGCTGGTCGATTGCACCGTCCAGAATCCGGCGCTCGATGGCGTGGTGGCGCAGGCCGGCGCCGAGCTGAGCGTGCGCGGGTGTCGCATCGATGGCGATCGTCGCCGCGGCGTCTGGCTGCTGCCGGAGTCAAAAGCCACGCTCGAAGACTGTGAAATCATTGGCAATGGCGGCCCGGGCATCGAGGTCGAGGGCGGGGCGCTGCGCGTGTCGCGATGTCAGGTGCATGGCAATGGCGGCGAAGGCGTCGCGGTCGCCGCCCGCGGGCAGGCAACGATCGCCGAGAGCACGGTCTTTGGCAACGGCCGCGCCGGGGTGCGGGTGGCCGATGAAGCCCACGCCGAGGTGCGTGGGTGCCGGCTGTTCGGCGGCCGGACGAGCGGGCTGTTCTGGCATGACGGGGCGCGCGGCGCGGTCGTGGACAATGATGTCTTCGCCAACGAGCTGGCCGGACTCGAGATCGAAGGCGGCGCCGAGGTGACGGTGCGGGGCAATCGCTTCTTCGGCGGGCGGCAGAGCGGGGTTTTTGTCAACGACGGCGGCCGCGCGATCATCGAAGGCAATGACTTCGATGGCAACGCGCTGGCCGGCGTCGAGGTGCGCGACGCCGATCCCACCGTGCGCGGCAATCGCATCCGCGGCGGGCGCGAGGCGGGGGTGTTTCTGCACGGCGACGCGCGCGGCACGGTGGCCGACAACCTGATCGCCGGCAACCGGCAGGCGGGCGTGGTCGTCGAGGGCGGGGCCGACCCCAAAGTGACCGGAAATACCATCGCCGACAGCGGTCAGGGCGGGGTTTTTGTCTTCGATGGCGGGCGCGGCGTCTTCGAGGGCAATGTCATCGTGCGCAGCCGCCTCGCCGGCGTCGAGCTGAAGAGCGGCGCGGCGCCGATGGTGCGCGGCAATCGCATCGCCGATGGCCGAGGCAGTGGCGTCTATGTGCATGACGGCGCGACAGGCACGTTTGAAGACAATGACATCACCGGCAGCGGGCTCGCGGGCGTCGAGGTGCGCGACGGGGGCGATCCGATCATGCGTCGCAATCGCATCACCGGTGGGGCACAAGGCGGGTTGTTCGTGCACACCGACGGCGGGGGCCGCTTTGAACACAACGAGATCACCGGCAACGGCCTGACCGGCGTCGAGGTGGCGACGCGAGCGCGGCCGTTGGTGCAGGGCAATCGCATCGCCGACAACGGCGAGAGCGGGGTCTTCGTGCACGCGGCGGGGCGCGGGCGCTTTGCGGCGAATGACATCACGGGCAATGGGCGATCGGGCGTCGAGGTGATGACCGATGCCACGCCCGAGGTGGTGGGCAACCGCATTCGCAAGAACCGCGGGCCGGGCGTCTCGGTCGAGGGCGGCGGCGGCGGGGTCTTCCACGACAATCAGCTCGAAGACAATGGCGGGGGCGCATGGCAGGTGGCGCCCGATGCCGGGCCGGTCGATGGCCCGACCGATGCGACGCCGCCGCCGGCGACCGATGACCTGACGATCTGACCGATGCAGGAGAAGCCATGTTGCGCTCGACCCTGTTTGCCATGCCCGTCTGCCTCGCGTTGGGTTTTGCCGCCGGCTGGTTCGGCCGCGGCGTGCCGGCGATGCCTTCGCCCGCGGCGCCGACGACGCGGTGCACGTCGCCCTTGACCACGCTGATGACCGAAAGGTCGACCGGCACCATCGCGCGGGCGGCGCCGAGGGTGGCGGCGGCGGTCTGCTCGACGCCGAGCGCGCCGTTGAGCTCTTGCAGGGCCACGCAGAAGCGCCGCACGGTGCTGCGCTCGTTGTCGGTGGCCTTGAGGCGCTGGCCGGTGCCCACGTCGAGCGCCAGCTTGCGGGCCGCGGCGCGCAGGACGCGGCGCTCGGCTTCGCTCCACGGCGTGGGGTCTTCGCGATCGGCGCAGAGCACGCCGGCGGGGCCTTCGCCGCCTTCGCCGTCGAGCGCGGCGGGCGAGGGGATGGCCACCACAAACGCCGCGCCGACGCCGCCGGGCAGGTCGTAGTAGGGCAGGCCGCCGAATTTGGCGTGCACCGGGGCGACGGCGACCTCGGAGACATCGCGCAGCACGCTGCCGGGCAGGCCCAG
>JAGQJJ010000335.1 GCA_020430675.1 Myxococcales bacterium | reverse complement strand
GCCCCATGTCAGCGGTGCGCGACGCGATCGGCCTTGTCGGGCAGTGGGCGGGCCGTGGCGAATGTCAACCGGCCGACCACTCCGGTCAGGCGCATGCCGGGCGTACACCATCGCTGAGGCGGCGTCCACCCGGAAGATGCTCGGCGTCGGGCGTCATCAGCATGCGTTCGAGCCATCGCCGGCCATCGCGGGCGCCGAGCAAGGCGCCGAGCACCGGGTGCAGGTTCGCGCGGCGCTGGAACAGCCAGCGCCAGTCGGCCCAGATGAAGTCGACGTGCTCGTGGTTGAGCCGCGGCGACCAGTCGCGGCGCAAACGGCGTGGGGCGCGGCAGGCGAAGACCTCGTAGCGCCGCGCGCCCCGTTGCACCGCGGCGGCACCGACGATGGCATGGGCAGGCAGGCCAGCGAGCTCTTCGACCGATTCACGAACGGCGGCAGCGTAGGCGGCCTCACGACGGTCGATCTGACCGCCGGGCAGGCCCCAGGTGTCGCCGTTGCGCACTTGAGGCGCGCGCCGCAGCAAGAGAACGCGCGCACCGCTGAGGATCAGGAAGCCGGCCGAGTGCTTGGCGGGGCGGACCACGATCGTGAGCATCGCGCCTCCTTGGTGTGGGCCTATGTATGCTACGGGCCCCAAGGTAGGTACGCAACGGTTCTTTGCGCTCAAATCGTCGCCGACCCCCGCCCACCCTGATGGCGGGCGGGGCGGTCACGCCGGGGTCAGCGGTTCGCGGGGGTCATATGCAGCGCAAAAGCGGCGCCCTGCGGGTCGTGGCACATCGCGACAACATCGCCGCCCGGCACCTCCATCGGGCCGTTCCACACGTCGCCGCCGAGGCGCTTGACGACGTCGAGCGTGGCGTCGAGGTCGGCGACGGTGATGTAGAACAGCCAGTTGGAGGGCGCCTTGGCCATCGGGGGCGGCTTGGCGGCGAAGCCGCCGCGGTGCAGTTCGAAGTCGCCCTTGAACATCACGTAGTCGCCCAGGCCGGGCAGCGGCATGCGGCCCGCTTCGGCCCAGCCGAACAGGTCGCTGTAGAACTTGAACGCCGTCTCGGGATCGTCGGCGTACATCTCATGCCACGAGAAGCGGCCGAGCTGGGTCTTGGGCGGGTCGAGCTCGTAGGCCTTGGTCGACTCGTAGAGCGCAAAGGTGGCGCCCTGGGGGTCGCGCAGCACCGCAAAGCGGCCGGCGTCGGGGATGACCGTGGGCGGCACCTGCACCGAGGCGCCGAGGCCGGTGGCTTTGCTGATGGTGGTCTCGAGGTGGTCGCTGGCGACGTACACCATCCAGTGCGGGGGCACGCCGTGGGCGGCGGCTTCTTTGGGAAGCTGCGAGAAGCCACCGAGGGTGGTCTCGCTGTTGCCGTACATGGTGTAGTCGCCCTGGTGCGCGTCGCTCGTCTTCCACCCGATCACCTCGGTGTAGAAGGCGATGGCCGCGTCGGGATCGGTGGTGGTCAGGTCGTACCAGACAAAATGGTTCGCGGACTTGCTCATCTCTCCTCCTGGGCGCGTCTCTGACTGTTCTGCGCAGCCCCTATGACTAGGGATCGAGCCGGCGATCTGTCCGGCCGCGATGTCGATTTATCTGCACATCTGGTCAGATGATCAAGCGTTGTGCGGTGCTGCCGAGGGCGTCGCGCACGCGCTGGAGCACGCGGCGGGCGATGGCGCGGGCGCGCTCGGCGCCTTCGTTGAGCAAGGCGTCGATGCGCTCGGGGTTGGCCATCAGCTCGGCGTAGCGTTCGCGCGGCTCGGCGAACTGCCGCTCAAAGGCTTCGAAGAGGGCCTGCTTGGCTTCGCCCCATGAGATGCCTGCCTGGTACCGCTCGGCGAGGGCCTGGGTGTCTTCGGGCGACGCGAGGCCCTTGTACAGCTCGAAGATGAGCGATTCGGCTGGGTCCTTGGGCGCATCGGCGGGGCGCGAGTCGGTGCGGATGCCGTTGATCAGCTTGCGCAGCGTCTTCGGCGGGGCGAAGAGGGGCAGCGTATTGTCGTAGCTCTTGCTCATCTTGCGACCGTCAAGGCCGGTGACGACGGCGGCCTGTTCGACGACCATCGGGCGCGGCAGTCGCAGGGCCTTCTTGTTCTTCAGCGCGCGGTTGAGCCGCTCGGCGATGTCGCGGGCGATCTCGACGTGCTGCACCTGGTCGCGGCCCACCGGGACCAGATCGCAGTCGAAGAGCACGATGTCGGCCGCCATCAGGATGGGGTAGGTGTACAGGCCGATGTTCACGCCGTCATCGGGGTCGCGGCCGGCCGCTTCGTTGTCGGCGACCGCGGCCTTGTAGGCGTGCATCTTGTTCATGAAGCCCTTGGGCGTGAAGCACGAGAGCAGCCACGAGAGCTCGAAGACTTCGGGGATGTCGGACTGCCGGTAGAACAGGCAGCGCTCGGGGTCGAGGCCGCAGGCCAGCCAGGTGGCGGCGACCTCGTAGGTCAGGTGGCGCAGGCGCTCCTTGTCATGCACCGAGGTCACCGCGTGGTAGTCGGCGATGAAGTAGAGCGGCACCGTGTCGGGCCGGGCGGCCAGCTCGAGCGCGGGGCGAATGGCGCCGAGGTAGTTGCCGAGATGCGGGCTGCCGGTCGGCTTGATGCCGGTCAGGACGACCTTCTTCTCGTTCATCGGGATCTCCGTGGCGTTGAGGCAGGCGCCCGACGCTTCTAGCGCACCGTCTCGGCGGTGGTCAACCGCCGCCGCGTGGTCAGCCCTGGCCGTTGAGCAGGCGATCGATGCGGCCGAGCAGCTCGGTGCGGGTGAAGGGCTTGGGCAGGAACTCGACGCAGGGTTCATCGGTGACGGTGCGCGTGGCGGCGTGCTCGGGGAAGCCGCTCATCAGGACGATGGGCACGTCGGCGCGCATGGCGCGCAGCAGGTGGAAGACCTCGATGCCGTCGAGGCGCGGCATGGTCAGGTCGAGCAGGACAAGGCGCACCTGGTCGCCTTCGTGCTGGAAGCAGGCGACCGCCTCTTCGCCATGGGTGGCGAGCCGCACGTCGAAGCCGGCGCGCTCGAGCACCTTGCGGGCCATGTCGCGGATGGCCTCTTCGTCGTCGACAAAGAGCACGCGTCCGTCACCGCGGAAGAGCACCGGGTCGGACTCGACGGCGCGGCGCGGGCGGGCGGCGGCGGCGAGGCCGGTGTCAGGCGCGGGCAGGAGCAGGCGCACGCAGGTGCCCTGGCCGAGGATGCTGCGGATCTTGAGGGCGCCGCCGTGGCGCCGCACGATGCCGACCGACGCGGCGAGGCCCAGGCCGCGGCCGTGGCCGCCCTTGGTGGTGAAAAACGGGTCGAAGACGCGCGGCAGATGCTCGCGGTCGATGCCGCAGCCGTCGTCGATGACGTCGATGTGCACAAAGCGGCCGGGTGGCAGCTCGTCGGTGCACAGGTCGAAGGGTTCCGGCGGGGTCGCGGCGTCGAGCACGCCGGTGCGGATGGTGATGCGGCCGGGATGGGTGCCGAAGGCGTCGCTGGCGTTGAGCACGATGCTCATCACGACCTGCCGCAGCCGCGTGGGGTCGGCCTCGACGGGGGGCAGGGCGTGGTCGTCGGGCAGCACGATCTCGGCCTTGCGCGAGGTGGAGGCTTCGAGCAGGGCGCTCATCTCGCGGATGAGGCGCGAGACGTCGACCGAGCCGAGTTGGATGGCGTCTTCGCCGGCATAGCTGATGAGCTGGCTGCAGAGTTCGCCGGCGCGGCGGGCGGCGGCGGCGATCTCGCCGAGCGCGACGGCGGTCTCGTTGTCGCCGGGCACGTCGAGCAGGGCCAGCTCAGAGTTGCCGATGATGGCGAGCAGCAGGTTGTTGAAGTCGTGGGCGACGCCTTTGGCCATGATCTGCAAGCTGTCGCCGCGCTGGGCTTTTTGCAGCCGGGCTTCCATGCGCTGGCGGGCGTCGCGGGCGTGCATCTGCTCGGTGATGTCGGTGTGCACGCCGAAGACGCGCTGCGGGCGGCCGGCGTCGTCGCGCGTCGCCTGACCGCGCACCACCATCCAGCGGACGCTGCCGTCGCGGTGCAGGAAGCGCGCGGTGTATTCGAGCGGCAGGTCGCGCTCGAGGTGGGCGCGGATGCGGTACTCGGCGAGCGGGCGGTCGGGCGGCAGGATGAGGCGACGCCAGGTGTCGGCGCGGTCGGGCAGGTCGGCGGGCCGGTAGCCGAGCATCTCGGCCCAGCGCGGGCTGTAGCGCACGCGGTCGGTGGCCAGGTTCCAGTCCCAGACGCCGTCGTTGGTGGTGCTCAGCAAGAGGTCGAGCGTGGCGTTGCGGTCGAGCACCGCTCGCTCGGCCTGGCGGCGGGCCGAGATGTCGGCGAAGGTCGCGAGCATGGCCGGCTTGCCGTCGAACTCGATGAGCGTGCCCGAGGTCATGAGCCAGAGCACGTCGCCTTCGGGGTGGTTGAAGGGCAGCTCGAAGCCGTTGACGTGGCCGAACTGGTCGAGCTCGTCGAGCAGGCGGGCGCGGTCGGTCGTGGCGCTGAGGAAGTCGAAGTCGCCGTCGACGGCGTCGCCGAACAGGTCGCGGGCGTGGTCGTTGGCGAAGCAGGCTTGACCATCGCTCAGCCGCACGATGACCAGGGCGATGGTGACCGAGTCGAGGATGATGCGGGCGCGCTCTTCACTGCGTTGAAGGGCCAGCTCGGCTTCGTGGCGCGCGGTGACGTCGGTGTAGCTGCCCACCAGGCGTTGGGGCTGGTCGCCGAGCTGGCGGCTGACGACGCGGCCGCGGGCCAGAACCCAGCGCTCGGTGCCGTCGGCGCGCAACAGGCGGTGCTCCAGGTGGTACATGGGGGCGTCGCCCCAGAGGTGCTCTTCAAAGGCCTGGGCGACGCGCTCGCGGTCGTCGGGGTGCACGTATTGCAGCCAGTTGCCGTATTCGAGCTGCACTTCGTCGGGCCCATGGCCCAGGAAGGCGTAGAGCTGCGGGTTGCCGGTGATGCGGCCGGTGATGAGGTCGACGTCCCAGATGGCGTCGGAGGTGGCGTTGACGACGTCGTCGGCGATCTCCTTGAGGCGCGCGAGTTGGCGGCGGGCGCGCTGCAGGCTGGTGAAGTCGCCCCCGACCGCCAGCAGACGGCGCCGGGAAGGCCAGGGCAGAATGAGCCAGACGGTCCAGCGATATTCGCCGTCGGCGCCGCGGGTGCGCACGCCGATCTGGGTGGCGGGTGGTGGGCCGCCCTCGACGTCGAGCTGC
The DNA here is from genome assembly GCA_020430675.1 of Myxococcales bacterium. The sequence goes on along the minus strand of JAGQJJ010000335.1, from coordinate 127 downwards.
GCGCGGAGGCGGTCCTCAGGGTGGATGAAGTCGAGGTAGGGCTGGTCGACAAACGAGTGGATCGCGTGGCCGAGGAGGCGCGTGCAGGCCGGGTTGGCGCCGCGGATGCGGCCCTCGAAGTCCAGCG
>JAGQJJ010000334.1 GCA_020430675.1 Myxococcales bacterium | reverse complement strand
GCCCCGCGCCGAAGCCCTGCGTCGCGCCCAGCTCGCCCTGCTGCACGGCGAAGAGGGCCTCGCCAGCGGCCCCGCCCGCAAGGTGCGCGTCGAAGGCGTCGAAGCCCCGGCCACCGCCGCCACGCACCCCGGCATCTGGGCGCCATTCGTGCTCATCGGCGACCCGCGCTGACCCTCAAAGATCGCGCCCCGCCGCGACCGCTTCCAGCGCCTGCTCGATCGCCGGATGCCCCGGCATCTTGAACCGCCCCTGCAGCAGCACCTCGCTCGCCGCCTGCCGGTCCCCCGCCTGAAGCTCGACGCGCGCCAGATCGATATAGCCGCGCACATCCTGCGGATCGGCCTCGATCATCGCCTGCAGATCGCGCCGCGCCGCCTGCTGGTCCCGGCGCGACAACGCCAGGCGCGCCCGCAGCCACAGCGCCGGCGCGTACTTGGGGTTCAGCTTCAGCGCCTCATCGAACAAGCGCTGCGCTTCGTCCTTCTGCCCGCGGCGCAGCGCCAGGGTGCCCAGGTTGAACGGCCCGAGCGGATCGTGCGGATCACGCCGCACCGCCTCGCGGAAGAAGCGCTCGGCCCCCTCCAGATCGCCCGCGTTCGCCGCGTTGTGCCCGCGATTGGCCGCCGTGATCGCCAGATACGGCGCCAGCGCATCGGCTTTGGCGTACATGGTCTCCGCCTCGGCAAAACGCCCCTGCTTTTGCAGCACATTGGCCAGGTTGCCCCACGCCGCGCGGTAATCCGCTCGCAGCGCCACCGCCGCGCGCAGCACGCGCTCGGCTTCACCCAGTTCCCCCATGTTTTCCAACACCTGCGCGTAGTCCAGGCGATACAGCGTCCGCTCGGGCGCCCGCTTCTCCACCTCGGCAAACGCCGCCCGCGCCCCCGGCAGCTCGCCCGTCGCCGCCAGCGCCATGCCCAGCTCTTCCCAGGCATCGAGCCGCCCCGGCGCCTTTTGCACCCCTTCGCTCAGCAACCGCACCGCCTCGGGCAGATGCACCGGCCGGCCCTGAAACCGCCACGCCCCGGCGTGCGCGATGCCCAACCGGGCCAGCGCATCCGCGGGATCATCGTTCTTGCGCGTATCGGCCAGCGCGTCGACCAGCTCGCGGGTGAACGGCCGCGGCGCGTCGTTCTCGCCGCCCGGCCGCTTGCGAATCCAGTGATCGGTGAAGGTGACGTGCGGGATGTCATTCGTGCCGCCGCGGTTCATATGGCAGCTCGCGCAGTTGGCATCGGGCTCGGCGCCATGCCCGTCGCCGCAATCATCGGCGTCGTGACACCCCATGCAGGCCCGCCGCCGCGTCAGGTCGGGGTCGTTCTTGTGCGGGTTGTGGCACTTCGAGCACGTCAACGCCCCGCCCGACTTCTGCGCGCAGGCGCTCAGCGAGAGCCGGTGCCCGTGGCTGGCGATGCCAAAATCCGGTCCGCCGTCGTTGGCGTAGACATAGATCGAGACATAGTCCTCAAGCGGCGTGCGCGGGTCATAGGTGTCCCAGCGCTTGCCGGGCAGCAGCACCCGCGCCTCGCCGGTCAGGTGGCATTGCTGGCAGATGCGAAGCTGCGCCGTGCCATCGAGCCGCGCCGGGTTGAGAATGCTCGGATCGGGCTGTCCCTCGGGCGGCCCCTCGCCCGCCGAGCGCTGCGCCACATGCTGCGTCGGGTCGCCGTGGCAGCGCACGCAGGTCATGCCCAACGCCAGCGGCGCCGTGTACCCGGCCAGCGTCTCATCGCGCGCCGGCGTCAGATCGTTGTGGCAGAAGAGGCACACCGGCTTGACCGGCCGATCGAAGCGAAAGTGATCGGCCCGCTCATAACCCGGGCTCATATCCCAGATGCGCCGCCCCGAATACCAGGTCAGCGGCATCTGCACGACCTCGCCCTCGACCACGCCCAGATACGAGCGCGTATGGTTGCCCGAGCCGACGACCCACTTCACCTCGACCGCGCGCCGATACTCGGTGCCGGGCACCGACTCCTCCTGCCACCAGCGCCCGGCCTCATCCACGTAGGCCCGATAGCGCAGCCCCGAAATCGGCTGCGTCACCGTCGCCTTCTCGGGCGAGAAGTCCTCGATCGGCGGCCGCGCGTCGGGCTTGTAGAGGCTGTGGCCCATGCCCGTGGCCAGGAAGCCGTCCGTCTCTTCGGGATGGCAATCGGCGCAGACTTCGACGCCGAGCGAGGCTTTGGGCGCCGCGACGGTGTTCGCGACGGGCGCCAGCGGCGTCGGCGCCGCGGCGGGCGCCTGGGCCGGCGCGGTGGGCGTCGGCGCGGCCGGTGACGGTGGGCTCGGGGGCGCCGGCGCCTTGCGGCTGCAAGCGAGGGCGAGCCCGGCGGCAAGAAACAGCAGAGCCGGGCGCATGGAAGAACCTCCTCGGGGCGCATGATAACCCGACCCGCCCGGGCATGCACGGCTCGTGCTGCGCCCGCTCGCGCGCTGCGGTCAGCGGCGCCTCGGTCGGCCCGTGCAAGGCAAAAGGGCTTGATTATTCAGCCGAAACAGCCTCGCCCTGTCCGGGCCGGGCCCCCTTGTCGCCGCTTCAAAATACGGGGCTTGCCCCTTTCACCGGGGGCGCCGATGGCGTTACCTTCAAGTGCCCCACGTTCCCGTTCGGAGCCCGCGATGCACCCGTTCGACGCGCTGCGCCTCCGCCTCGCCCGCTTCGTGGCGGCCCGCGACTGGGAGCAATTTCACACGCCCCGCAACCTGGCCGCCTGCCTCAGCGTCGAAGCCGGCGAGCTGCTCGAGCTCTACCGCTGGGCGCGCGACGGCGAGGGCCCGCATCCACCGGGCGCGGGGCCGCCGGAGCGGGCGCGGGTGGAAGAAGAAGCCGCCGACGTGCTGTTGAGCCTGCTCAACTTCGCCGCCGTGCTCGATCTGGATCTGCCGGCGATCGCGGCGCGCAAGCTCGATGCCCTCGAAGCGCGCTACCCGGTCGACCTGGCCCGTGGCAACGCGCTCGGGGCCGACGCCCTGGCGGGAATATCGCGCGAGGGGCGGCGTCCGGCCGCCGTTCACGACGATCTGGAGGTCTGATCCCATGCGCCTGCACCCCGTCTGGCTCGCCCCCTTCGCCCTCATCGGCATCATCGGCGCCGGCTGCCCGCTCAACGGCGGCAGCGACGGCGATTCCTTCATTCCCCAGCCCCCCACCGCCGAGCTCAAGGGCGTCGACCTGGTCGAACGCCCCAGCACCGAGAAGCTCGCCTCGTATTACTGCCACGACTTCGCCGGCAACAACCTACTGGCCAGCGCCGCCTGCGAGGGCTTCTTCGGTCGCTCCCCGGCGCGCACCGATCTGCGCTTCCGCTTCACCACCCGCTTCGATCTGGGCAACCCCAACGGCTTTCCGGTGCCGCTCGTCGAGATGCTGCTGGGCCTCGACGTGTTCGACGGCACCGATCAGGCCGAGCTCGGCTCGATCTGCGTCTCGTTCTGCGACCCCGAAGCCGACGAGTGCATGGCGCCCGAGTCGCCCTGCGCGCCGGCCGACAAAGAGGGCGACGAGATCGAAGACTTCGTGCCCACCGTCGAAGACCTCATCGAGCTGGCCACCAAAGCCGCCACCGGCGAGCTCTTCGAAGAGAACCTGAACTTCCGGTACATCCCCGCCGAGGGCAATATCGAGGCCCGGGTCGACTTCGAGCTGAGCCTCACCGCCATGCTGTCCATCCTCGAAGAGCTGTTCAGCCAGTCGGCCACCCAGCTCCTCGCGGGCGAGGCGATCACCTTCGACATCCCCTACCGCGCTCGTGGCAATGTCTTCTTCGACCTGCCCGTGTTGGGGCGTTACGCCCTGCTCTTCGGCCCCTTTGAAGGGAGCTGGTCGCTCGACGACTAGAAGCCTGCTTGCGCCCACAAGTCGACAACGCGCTGCTTGAAGGCCGGCCGGTCCGGCCGCTGCTGCGCCTCGCGCTGCCGTTCATGGCGGGCAATCTGCTCAGCCTGACGGTGGTCATCGTCGATCGCCTCTGGGTCGGACGCATCGGCACCGAGTCGCTCGCCGCGCTCGGCACGGCGCAGGTCGTGCTGATGGTGTTCGGCACGCTGATGATGGGCATGGGCATCGGCACCCTCGCCGGCGTCGCCCGCTTCACCGGGGCGGGTCGGCCGGAAGAGGCGGCGCGCTATTACGGCCGGGGCATGGTGCTCAGCGTCGGCCTCGGCCTGTTCTTCGCCGCGCTGGGCGCCACGCTGCCGCATCACATCATCGCCTTCATGGGCGCCAAGACCGACGTCGCCGCGCCCGCGATCGATTACCTGGCCATCAGCATGTACGGGCTGGTCTTCCAGGCGCCGCTCTTCGTGCAGAGCTTTGCGTTGCAAGGCGCCGGCGAGGCCCGGGCGGCGCTGATCGTCTCGGCGATCGCCCCGGCGGTCAACGCCGCGCTCGATCCGCTGCTCATCTTCGGCTTCGACATGGGCCTGCCCGGCGCCGCCTGGGCCAGCAACGCCGGCTACGCGGTGGGCGTGCTCACCGGCTCGATCCTGCTCGCATCGGGTCGCCTGCGCCTGCGCCCCACGCGGGCCAGCTTCCGCCGCGGCGAGGGCACCACGCGCCGCATCATCGCGGTCGGCGTGCCCGGCACCGTCGAGCATCTGGTGCGCACGCTGGCCAGCTTCTCGCTGGTCAAGATCATCACCGTCTTCGGTGCCGCGGTGGTCTCGGCCTACACCATCTCGCTGGTGGTGGTCATGTCGCTGATCTACCCCGGCCTTGCCATCGGGCAGGCGGCGGCGACGCTGATGGGCCAGAACCTGGGCGCCGGCCGGCCCGACCGCGCGTGGAGCACCGCGTGGATCGCCGTCGGCCTGTACCTCGTGCTGATGATCGCCGCCGCGCTCTTGCTCTACACGTTCGCCGAGCCGCTGATCGCTGCCTTTGACGACAACCCCGAGGTCATCGCCGAGGGCGCGCAGCTCATGCGCGTGCAGGTGCTCTGCTTCCCCACCGTGGCCGTCGCGCTGGTCTTGAGCAAGGGGTTCGGCGGCGCCGGCCACACCCTCCCGGCCATGGCAAGCGCGGCGACGGCGCACCTCGCGTTCCAGATTCCCGCCGCGTGGTGGTTCAGCCGCCAATACGGCCCGGTCGGCGCGTACGGCGCGATGGCCGGCGCTTACGGCGTGCACGCCGCGATTCAGGTCGTGCTGTTCACCTGGCGCTTCCACCCGCGGCGCTATCGCCCCGGTTGAGCTTCGCAAACAGCGCGCGGCCCTCGGCCATGAACGTCGGGTCGCCATGCTCGGCCCCCCAGACCAGGCAACCGGCGGCGTGCAGCGCCAACAGCGCGTCCAGGCGGCGCCGATCGAGCGCGTCGAG
>JAGQJJ010000333.1 GCA_020430675.1 Myxococcales bacterium | reverse complement strand
CGCCCGCTGCGCCGCCGCGCAGGCGCCGCCGCCGGTTGCGGTGGTGGCGACCCCGCCGCCCCCGCCGCCGCCCCCACCGCCTTCGCACGCGCTGGCCTGGACGTTGACCGGCGGCGCGTTGGCCCTGGCCGCCGGCGGCACGGCGCTGGTGGCGTTGTCGCTGCAGGACGAGGCGCAGGCCGACCGCGCCTACAACCATTACCAGGCGGCCGAGACCGCCGAAGAGGCCGAGCGCTTTGCCGCGGAGGTGCGCGACGCCGAAGACGCGGCCATCCCAAAGAACGTCGGCGGCCTGACCCTGCTCGGCGCGGGCGTGGCCCTCGGCGCGCTGGCCGTCTGGGCCTGGACGCGCGATCCCGGCGACGAGGTCGCGCTGCACGTCGGTCCGGCGGTCGCCGGGGCCGGCTGGCGATGGTAGGGCCCGCCGGCCGCGCGACGAACGGCGCCGACCCGGCGAGCGCGCGCCCATGGCCGAGCGGCGGGCTCGCCGGCCTCATCCTGGCGCTGAGCCTGCTCATCACCGCCGGCTGCGTCGAGCGTCGGCCCCTCAACCGGACCGACTTCGACGCCGCGGTGCCCCCGCCCGACGCCGCGAGCGCGGACGCCGAAAGCTGCGCGATCTCCGATCCCACATGTGACGGACACGACGATGACTGCGACGGCGTGCCCGATGAAGACTACGAGGGCGTCACCTGCGGCCTGGGCCTCTGCGCGACGCAGGCGCGCTGCGTCTCGGGCGTCGAGATCGCCTGCCGGCCCGGCTCGCCGAGCGAAGAGACCTGCGACAGGCGCGACGAGGACTGCGACGGCGCCACCGATGAGGGCATCAGCCGCGGCTGCGCCCTGGAAGGCAACGCCTGCGGCGGCACCCAACAATGCGTCGAGGGCGAGTGGGCGGAGTGCAAGGAGATCGCGCTGCCCGGCGACGAGGTCTGCGACGGCGCCGACAACGACTGCGACGGCGCCGTCGACGAAGCGCTCGATCGCGCCTGCGCGCTGCCCGGGGATTGCGCCGAAGGCATCGAGCGCTGCGTCGATGGCCGGCAGATGCCCTGCGCGCCAGTCGATCCGCAGCCAGAGCGCTGCGACGGCCGCGACGAGGACTGCGACGGCCGGATCGACGAAGGCGACGGCCCTTGCGGCGCCTGCGATTCGTTGGCCGCGCGCGTCTGCACGGCCGGCGCGGTGCAGACGCGCTGCGATCCCGATGACGGCTCGGCGCCCTCCTGGTGCCTGGCGCCGCTCGCGCGCATCGACGCCGCCGACGGCGAGCGGCGCCTGGGCGCGGTGCTGGTCACGGCGGGCGATCTGGACGGCGACGGCGTCGGCGACGCGGTCGCGGGCGGCACGGGCCTGATCGCCGCGCTCTCCGGAGCGACCGGGCGCCGGCTGTGGACGCTCAACGGGCCGGCGGCGATGGGCCGGGCGATCGCGGTGGGCGATCTGGCCGAAGACGACACGATCGAGGTCATCGCTGCCACCGATGCGGATCAGTTGAGCGTCTTCGATCGCATGGGGCGCCGCCTCGACGATTGGACGTCGGGCGGCCTCTTTCGCCCCACCCTCGCGCTGGCGGTGGTCTCGGGCCGGCTCGTCGCCGCCGACCCCGAGTTCGATCACGGCCCCGGCCAGGTGGGCTTCTTCAACTGGCAGCGCGACAGCCTGGTGCCCGACGGGACCGCGACGGGCAACGAGGGCGAGACCCGCTTCGGCGAGCGCCTGTGGTCGCTGGGCGGCCCGCTGTTCATCTCGGCCGAGGTCGAGCAGGGCCGCGTGCTGGTGCTCTACCTCGCGCCCACCGGCAACGGCCGCCAGCAGGCGGTCGCGCCGCAGTTCAACAGCGGCCCGTTCGGCGAGGGCGCGGTCGGCGGGCGCTTCCTGCCCGGTCGCGGCGACGTGGTCGCCCTGAGCAACCCGCGGCCGGCCCTCGGGGCGGGGCGCATCTATCTGCTCGACATCACAGGGTTTATCGGAATAGGCCTCGCGCCCGGCGGCAATGGGCAGGGCGTGGGCCGACGATTGGAGCGCGTCTTCGACCCCCTGGCCGAGACGCTGGTGGTCGGCGCCGAATCGGCGGGCGAAGTGGGGCTTTGGACCTATATCGACGACAGCGCCGCGCGCGTCGAGCGGCTGCCCGCGCCCAGCGCTTCGCCGAGCTTCGGGTGGTCGGTGGCGGTCGGCCAGACCCCGACGGGCGATTGGCGCCTGTTTGTCGGCGCGCCCGATGAAGGCAGCGGTGGCCGCGTGCACCTCTTCCGGCTGTACCGGGCCGAACCATGAGACATGCGCTGTGGCCCCTGCTGATGATCGGCGCGCTGGCCTGCGTCGAACGCCGCCCCCTCGATCGCACCTTCACCGCGCCGCCGGTCGACGCCAGCGGGCCTCCGATCGACGCGGCTCACGATTGCGCGGCTTTTGATCCGACCTGCGACGGGGTCGACGACGATTGCGACGGCACCGCCGACGAGGATTACGTCGGTCCGACCACCTGCGGCGTCGGCGTCTGCGCCGAGATGGTCGCGCCGGCCCGCTGCGTCTCGGGCGTGACGCTGCCCTGCCGCCCGGGTGAGCCGGGTACCGAGACCTGCGACGGGCGCGATGAGGACTGCGACGGCACCGCCGACGAGGGGGTGACCATGCGCTGCGCAATGCGCCAGGGCCGCTGCGCCGCCGGGGTCCGCGCCTGTGTCGAAGGCGCGTTCGCCGACTGCGACGTCGCGCCGATCGCCGAGACCTGCAACGGCCAGGACGATGACTGCGACGGCCAGACCGATGAAGACGTCGTCGAAGCCTGCGGCGGCGAGGTCGGCGCGTGCAGCGAAGGGCTGCGCGCGTGCGAAGACGGCGCGTTCGGGCCTTGCGTGCCCCGCGATGCGCCCACCCCCGAGACGTGCAATGGCGTCGACGATGACTGCGACGGCGCCATCGATGAGGGGCTGCGCCGGGCCTGTGGCGTTGACGTGGCGCCCTGCCGCGCCGGCGAGCAGACCTGCGCCGCGGGCGCCTGGGGGCCCTGCGAAGGCGAGATCGCCCCGGGCGAAGAGGTCTGCAACGGCGCCGACGACGACTGCGATCGCACGATCGATGAGGGCCCCGACCCCCGCTGCGGCGCCTGCGCGATGGTCTTCAACGCCATCTGCGCCAACGGCGCCGCCTGCAACAACCTGGGCGAGCCCCCGCTGCACTGCGCGCGGCCGGTGGGGGTGATCGCAGCGCCGGAAGGCGCGAGCGGCTTCGGCGAGGTGCTGGTGGGCGGCGCCGATCTGGACGGGGACGGCGCCGACGAGCTGCTGGTGGGCGCCGCCGACGAGTTGATCGCCCTCGATGGCGGCGGCGGCGTGCGCTTCCGCCACCCGGTCGACCTGCCGCAAGCGGGCTTCGGGTTTTCCAATCTGCTCGCCGAAGACCACCCGCTCGTGGTGCTGGCCCATCAAGGCATGCTGCGCGTGCTGGACCCGAGCGGCGAAGAAGTCGCCGCGCTTGACGCGGGCCAGGCGTTGCGGGTCGCCGCGCTCGCCGCGCTGCCGGACCAGCGCGTGGTGGCGGTCGCCGATCCGGCCGGCGCGGGCGGCGCCGGGCTCGTGGGTCTGGTCTTTCACCGCGGCGACGGGCTCGACGGCGAGCTGCGCGAGGTGGACGCACCGCTCGCCGCCAAGGTGCACCTGCTGGTGTCGCCGACGACCGACGAGCTGTCGGTGATCGCGCTGAGCACCGAGCCGGGCCGCGCGGGCCGCCTGCCGCTGGCCCTGCCGGTCGACGGGGTCGCCAATACGCTCGGCGCGCCGGTCGAGCTGGGCCTGCCCACATCGGGCGCGGCCACGAGCGCCCTCTTTGTGCGCCCCATCGCTCGCCGGGCGCCGGTTTATATGCTCGGCGGAACGGACAACATCGACCTGTTCGACCGCAACGGCAACCGCGCGGCGCGCTTCGGGGTGATCAACGGCATCGGCCGCTCGATGGTGCGGCTGCAGGGCCCAGCACCCGCCGAGCTGCTGCTGCTCGGCGCCGAGAGCGGCGGCTCGGCGACGTTTGTCTGGCTGATCACCGAACAGATGGCCGCCATCGCGTCGATCACCGTGCCCGACGCGGGCCCCTCATTTGCCCACGGGGTGGCGATGGGCCGCACCGCCGATGGGTGGCGCGCTTATATCGGCGAGCCCGACGCGCCGGGCGGCGGCCGGGTGCTGATCTTCGCATTTCAGTAGGCTTCTGTCAGCAGACCCGCGGCCGGCGGCGCTCAAACATGCTGATATTGGAAGAAAGTCGAGGCAATCCCCAAGAGGCCCTCGGCTGCTGAAGACCAAAAACCTGTCAGGATGCCGGCAACCCCTGCGTCACTCAGGGGTTGGCGAATGGATCGCGCAGCTTGTCGACCGATGGCGTGGCCCGCCGGCGGCTCGGCGGCGGATTGCGCCGACGCTGCCCGGTCGGATCGGGCGCGGCCACCGGCGGGCGCGCGTCCGGTTTGGGCGGCTCGGCGCCAGCATCAACCGGGGCGGGCGCCACCGCGGTCAAGGCCAGAGGCACCTCCACCGGGGCCTCACCGGCGGTCAGCGCCTTCGGATCGAGCCGGTACGGCAGGTCGGCATGCCCGTCGAGCTTGAGCACGAAGCTGCGCGGCTCGGCGGTCTTGACCTTCAGGTCGAAGGGCGTCGGCCCCAGCGGTTTGCCGCCCTCGAACACGATGGCGCCCGGCGGCGTGCTCACGAGGCGCACGTCGATCGGCTTCTCCAACGCGGCTGGCGCGGGCGGCTTCGGCGGCTCGGGGCGCGCCGGCCGGCGCGACAGGTCTTCACCGACCTGCGTCGACGGCTCGTGGATCAGCAGGTACCACGCCACCGCCGCAGCGGCGCCGAGCAGCAGCAATAGCAGCACGACCATGCCGGTGCGGCTGCCCCGCCGAGGACGCGGGCCGGCGACCGGCGGGCGCAGGTTGACGCTCTCGCGATCGGCCACCGGCAGCGCCGCAAAATCGGCCGCGGTCGCCAACGGGCTCGCCGCCTGCGCCGGCGGTCGGCTGGCCGCCACGATATGCGGGCTGTCGAGCTCTTGGTGAATCGCGGCCAGGATGTCATTGGACGAGAGCGGCGTGCCCCGCGACGGACCGCCCACGGGCGCGACCGGATCGGTCGTGGGCGCGACCGGCGGGCCGGCCGGCGACGAAACGCCCAGATCGAGGCTGCCAAACGGGTCAAAGCCCGCCGACGGGCTGGGCGCCCGTGGGGTCAGCTCCAGACCGCCCAGATCGCCTTCATCGTCGACATCGGCCGCCGCGGCGGCCAAGGCCGCAGCGAGCGCGTCGTCGGCGGCGGGCGTCGCGGGCCGTGGTGGAGCGGGCGGGGCCGGCGG
>JAGQJJ010000332.1 GCA_020430675.1 Myxococcales bacterium | reverse complement strand
CGGGGCCACGCCGGCACCGGAGGCGGCCGCGAGCGCCGCCGCGGCGAACGTACGGGCCTGCATGGTCAGGTGCACGGCGACCTGCGGGCGGCCCTTCTTGAGCGCCGCGCGCGCGGCCTTCTGGTTGACGACCGCCTCGCGAAGATCCTCAGCGCCTGCGCCGCTGGCGTTGCCCTTCACGGCGGCGCGGGCCTGGGCCAGACTGCGGTTGGTCTCACGCAGCGCCTTCTTGGCGCCGGTCATGTTGTGTACGACCCGGCGCTTCGCCTTGCGGACGGCCTTCTTGTGGGTCTTCTTGGCGGCTTTGCCCTTGGCGGTGCCCTTGGTGGCCTTCTTGGTCGTCTTGGCGTCGCTCTTGGTGGTCTTCTTGGCCGGATCGGCCGAAGCGACGAGCGGCGCGGTCGCGAACCCAAGACTCAGGGCCGCGAGCAGGGCGAAACGAGTCCACATGACATCAACCTCCGTGCGCCGGTCTCTCGTTTCGGCGCGTTTTCCCGTCGGCAGTATGCGGCGTCCGGGGGCTTTGCGCCAGCCTGCCGACAGAGTGGATGACACCCCCGGAACGGCCGCGCCGACGTCAGCGCCACGCTTTCGTTCACTCGGACAGCATCCAGGGCACGGCGTTGAGGACCGCCAGGGCTTGCAGGCCAGCGCCCGCAACGGCCAGGCCCCAAACAACGCGGGGCGGGGCCAGGGCGACGAGCAGCCCGGCGAGGGCGCCACCGAGATGTGCGAGGTCGTGCCCAGGACCGAACAAGGCCCACGACAGCGCCATCGCCGCAACCAGCGCCACCGGGCCGCGGAGCGACGGAGCGCGACGAGCGATGCCCCAAAGCAGCGCGGCGATCAGGGCAAAGACCGCGCCGGAGGCGCCCGTGGCCCAGGTCGGGCCAAAAGCCGCGACGGCAGAAGAGGAAAAGCCCCCCCAGATCGCCGCCGCGACCGCCATCGCGGCGCCGTGGGCCCGGGCAGTCCCGCTGCCGAGCACGGCCAGCAGCACGGCGTTGGGGACGAGGTGCCCGAAGCCCAGGTGCAGCAGCGGCGCGGTGCCCAGGCGCCAAGGCTGGGCGAGCATCCGCTCGGGCACCACCGCGCCGAAGCGGAGCGCGCGCGCCACCGGCTCGGGCTCGGTCGCCGCGGCCATGATCGACCAGAGCACCGGCGCCGCGGCCAGCGCGACCGCCACCGCAAACGCCCGCCGCACCGCGTTGCTCGACGGCGACGGCTCGGCTGGGGCATGCTCCCCGCGTGCAGACCGCCCCGCCCGATCCGCCGCCCGATCCGCCGCCTGCGGCCCCGCCGCGCGAGCGTCGCTCATTGCCGCGGCTCATCCGGCGCATCGGCCCGCGTGGCATCGAAGGCATGCTGGGTTGGACCTTCTTCGACCCCGCCAACCTTGTCAGCCTGACCCTGATCGCCATCGCGGCGGTGCTGGTGGTCGTCTCGATGCGGGGGCGGGGTGCGCCGGACTGGCATCTGCCGTTGGGCCTCTACCTGTGCCTCGCCGTCTTCCTGCGCGGCTACTTCTTCAACTACTACCACGGCGGCTCATTCGGGCGCGTGACCGTGCTGGTCGTGTTGTTGGTCGGGCTGTTGGTCTCGGCGGCGCTTTGGGAGGACCGCGCGCTGCCGCACGAGGTGCCGCGCGTCGACGGTGTGCGCGAAGTCCCCGAAGCGCAAGGGTTTCACGTCGCGGCGCTGCTGCATGTCGCCGCGGCGATCGCGCTCTTCGTGCACAGCGTGCTGCCCCGGCGCTGGCTGGTGCGCGCCACCGATGAGCTGGCCGATCGCTCGGGCCTGGACGCCGCAGCGGATGCGCCGGTCGAGACGATCGATGATCCGGTCGAGCGGGCGCGGCGCAGCGGTCGGCCGCCCGGGTCCGGCTGAGCGATCAGCGATCGGCCTCGAAGCGGCTGCGCTCGGGGTGGCCCATGGCGGTCAAGGCGTCGGGGTTGCGGGCTTCGACCGCCGCCAGCGCGCCGTCGCGGTCGTAGGTGAGCACCAACAGGCCGCTCAGGGCGTCGTTGCGCGTCTGCACCCGCCCGAAGTCGTCGTAGGTGTACTCGATGACCCAGGGCTCATCGGCGTTGTCGCGGTCGACGACAACCCGGCGCACGATGCGCTCGTCGGCGTCGTAGTCGAAGGTCTCGGAGCGAATGACGTGGCCCTCGGCGGTGCGCTCGCGCCGCTCGACCAGGCGATCCTGGGCGTCGCGCAGGTACTCGAGGTGCACGCCGAGCACCAACGGCGCGTCGCCGCCGTCCTCGGCGCGGCTGCGCACCACGCGCTCGTTGGGCAGGGCGGCGCCGTTGGGGTAGCGCCACTCGGTGAAGCGCTCGATCGCCGGCCCGGGTTCGTGGCAGTCGCGCGATCGCGATTGGGCCTCGCTCGCGAGGCGGCCGCGCCGGTCGTATTGCAGCCGGTGCACTTCGCGGCCGGGGCCCCAGGTGCAGCCGTAGGCCACCTCGGTGAGCCGCCCGGTGGCGTCGTAGTGCTGCTCGCCGCGCGCGGCGGTGCCGCCGTCGGGGGTGCCCATCGCCCACGTGATGACGACCACGCGGTCCTCTTCGTAGGTGAAGCCCAGGCGCTGCCAGAAGCCGACGGCGTCGGCGGTGGTCAGCGTGCCCGGCGTGCAGCCCGAGAGCGCCGGTTCGCCGAAGCTCGCGCCGGGGCTGCCGTGCACGTAGGTCGCGAGCACGCCGGGGTCGACCTCGACCTCGTCGGCGGGGCCGAAGCGGCCGCAGCCGGGGATGCGCAGCGGGTTGGGATCGGGCAGCAGCGGCTCGTGCGGCACGGCCTCGGGGCGGTCTTCGGGGCGCTCGATGGGGCGATCGATCGGGGGGTCGGGTTCGAGGAAGGCATCGGCGGGATCTTCGGGATCTTCGGGCGACTCCTCCCAGGACCAGGCGTCGGCGACGGGGCCGGCGTCTTCCGCCTCTTCGGGGTCGGCCACGCCCTCGTCGGGTGCGTCCGCGGCGCCGCCTGGGTCGGGGCGCTGCTCGGGCCGCTCTGGCGGCGCTGGCTCGCCCGAGGGCCGCAACTCGCCCATGTCCGGCTCGCTCACCACGACGTTCTCGTGCACGTCGTCGCAGGCCCACGCGGCGGCGGCGAGAAGGCAGATCAGTAGATACGCGCGCTTTGCTCCGAGCCCGACCTCGGTCATGCTGAGATCTCCCTGTCCACTCAATTCCTCATTTAAACGACATTGATCGGGCGCGTCGATGGCCAGAACCCCGACAAAGGGATACCCCGTAGGCCGGCTGGCGGGGGGTGGCATGTCAGGAGGGGGGCGCGCGCGGGTGCCATGGTGGTTCGTGTGGGGCGTGCTGGCCGGATTCGCGGCCGGCTGTGCGCGCTGCGACTCGGGGCGGTCGGTCAACGCTGAAGGCGCGCTCGACCGCCGCGCGTTGCTGGTCGGCATCGACCGCTACGCCGACCCTGCGTTGAGCCCGTTGCGGGGCGCGGCCGGCGACGCGCACCAGGCCCGAGCGACCGTGGGCTTCGGTGCGCGCGGTGGCTTCGAGGATGCACCAGCCCGCCTCGCCGGGGCGGCCTTCGAGCGCCGCGCGGGCGCGGCCGCCGATCTCGTCGGGGCGCACGCCGACAAGCGCGCCATCGAGCCGCACCGCCCAGGTCGGCGTGAAGTGCCACTCCGCCAACGCCCCGGCCTCGCCGCGCGGGTCGGGCGCAAAGACCGCCAGCAGGTCGCCGGGCGGCAGCAATTGCTCGATCTCGGCGTAGCGGCTGTAGGCCCGCACCCACAGGGGCTGCCAGGGCCGCGCGCCGACCTCGATGCGCGCGTCGACCAGACCGCGCGTCTGCACGTCGGCGGTGATCGCGCCGTGAGCCGAGAGCCACGCGCTGGGGGTGTAGGCGCCGGTCAGCGTCCAGCGGGTGTGCACCGGCACGTCCTCGGCGCGGGTATTGAGCACGCCGAGCGAAAAATGCGCCGCGGGCAGGTCAAACCGCGCCTCGGCCCCATACTCAAGGGTATCGCCGAGCGCTTCGCCGGCCGGACCCAGCGCAAAGCCGACGCGGCCGGCGACCGAGGCGTGACGGGTGAGGGCATAGCCCGCGGTCAGCCCGTCGACCCCGGTGAGCCGCTGGCCGGCGATGCTCGACCACTGGCGGCCGGCCGAGAACCAGGCGTCGCCCAGTTCGAAGCGCAGCCGCAGCACCGAGACGTCGCCGGCGACGTCCGCGCCCCACGAAGGCAGGTACGGCACATGGCCGATCCAGCCGGCCGCTTCGGCTTCGGCGGGTCCGGATGCGAGCACGCGGAACGAGCCAATGGCGGCCGAGCCCTTGGGATCGGCCGCGGCGTGCGGGTCGAGCCGCAGCAGAATGCGGCTGCGCGCGCTGACGTGCAACGGCGGCTCGGCCGGCGGCGGCGCGGCCTGCGCGATGGTCGCCCAAAGCGCGGCGAGCGCGATCAGCGTTCGGAGGGTGGTGGTCATCGGAAGTCCACCTGTCCGTCGGCGTGGCGGGCGGGCACGGCGATGCGATAGCCCGCGCCCGCGACCGCGCGGTGACATTCTTCGCAAGGCCGCCGCAGATGGTCCGGCGGCGGGATGCCATGGCAATCGCCGCAACGCCTTGGGCCATCCTCCCAGGCCGGTGCCGGATCGGCGGCGCCGGGGCCCGCGTGGCAATCGGTGTCAACGCAGGTGCCGGCCTCGTAGCGGCCGGTGACCAGGACGACCTCGGCCGGCGAAGGGCCGAGATGCCCCGGCGCCTGCACCTGGGCCGGCACGCGATGGCAGGCGTCGCAGGCCACGGGCGCCGCCGCGGATGGCTGAGCGTGCGCGAGGTGCGCGCCGGTGGCCGGGGGCGCGCCGTGGCAGGCGTCGCAGGTGTCGGGCAGCTCAAGATCGACGCGGCCGTTGACGTGGCGCGCGTCGGTCGGCGGGGGATGGCATTGCGTGCAGGGCCCCTCGGAGTGCCCGACCGGCGGCGCGCCGTGGCAGGCGTCGCAGCCGGTCACGCTGCCCGCCGCGCCCCAGACCGGCTGGCCGACGCCATGGCAGGCCGTCTGGCTGCAACGGCCCTCGGCGTACTCGCCGAAGCCGAGCGTCACCGGGCTCTGGCCGTCGAGGTGATCGGCGATCGGCTCGTCGACCACCGGGTGGCAGGCGGTGCACTCGAAGCGCGCGTGCGCCGTGTGGCTGCCCGCTGGCGCGGCCCGGCCCCCCGCGGCGTGGCAGTCGGCGCAGTCGTCGCGGCCCAGCAAACGCACATCGACCTGTCCGTCGACATGCGCGACGGGCACCGCGATCGCTCGACCCGGCGCGGCGGTCGGGTGGCAGCGCGCGCAGTCGCCCGCGGGGTGGCCAGCGGGGGGCAGGCCGTGG
>JAGQJJ010000331.1 GCA_020430675.1 Myxococcales bacterium | reverse complement strand
TCGCGCGCGTCGGCGAAGATCTGCCGCATCCGCTGACCCGCCTGGGTCCGCATCTGCTCCTCGCTGCCCACCATCTGACCCTGCCGACCCGTCGTCGACGCCACCGTCGCCGCGCGCGACTCGGTCAGCGCCGCCAGTGCCTGGGCCTGCAGGTTGGCCATGTCGGTCCGCGCCGTGGCCAAAGCCTGCTGCTGCCGCGACGCCACCGCCCCGGGGGTCTCCACGGCGGCGGTGCTCAACTCCTCCTGCGCGCCGCGGGCCTCGCCGATCGGGCCGTCCTCCACCAGTTCGGCGGGCTCGGTGTTCATGCCCGCCTCCTCGATCGCCCGACCCTGGGCCTCAACATCAGCGTCCAGGCTGACCTCTTCTTCGGGCACCGGGTCGGGCACCGCGACGGTGGCGTCGACGCCGTCGGCGGCCACTGCGGCGTCGGGCGTCTCAATCGGCGTGGGCGTCTGCGCCGCCACCCCCGATGGTTGCTCATCGAGGGCGTCATACTCTCCCTGCACCCGGTCGGCGTCGCCCTGCACGTCGGCCTCAAGCTCGGCCCCCGCGGCCTGCGCCATCGCCTCCGGATCGGCATCGACCAGGCTATCTTCGTCAGGCGGACGCCGGTCGCGAATGGCCTGGCGAATCCGGTCACACAGCGCGAGCACCTCGGCGCTGGGCGCAGGTCGTTCATCGAGCGCCTCGGCAAGCCCACCCTCAGCGCGGGCCGTCGTCTCTTCGGTCGGCTCGGTCACCGCTTCTCGAGCGGCATCGGCCGAAGCCTGTCCGGTCGGCAAGGCCGTCGCCGCATCGCCCGTGGCAGCCATCGCATCAGTGGCCGTGTCGAGCCGGGCAGCCTCTTCAGCGGACAAAGTACTATCGGGTGGCGGCATCTGGATGGGTGTGTAGTCGCCCGCTGCCGAGGCGGTCGAGGCCCCCGGCGCGGCGACTGCGTCCGCAGTGACAGGCGTGGCGCCGGCGCCCATGCCCGTCGCCTCGGGAGCGCCTGCCCCGCCGCGCACAGCGCCGTCCGTCTGCGGTGGGGCGCCCGCCTGCTCGCCCCGCGGCGCCTCAGCGGGCTTTGGCCCTGGCGCCACCCCCTCCACCGCGCCGCGCACTTCGGCGGCCTGTTGACGCGCCCCCTCGCGGCCTGCCCGCTGCAACTCCACCGACGCTCGCGTCGGCGGCCCCTCGACGACCGGCGCGCTGGGCTCGGCCACCGACGTTTGCGGCGTTCGCCCGGCGTCGAACTCGGCCGCGGCGCTCACAACCGCCCCATCTCGCGGCGCTCGGCCTCGGCGGCGCGCTCCAAGAGACCGTGGGTCAACACCCCGCCCTCATCCGCCGCATAGAACGCCGCGCGCAGCACGGCGCTCTTGATGCCACCCCCGCTGAACTTGTAGCGCTGTGCCAATTGATCCCAGCGGATGCCATCGTCGACCTCCATCTCTGCTGGGACCATGCGCGCCCAGAGCTCGGTGCGCTCAGCGACCTCGGGCAGTGGGAAGTGCACGCGGAAGCGAAGCCGCCGCTTGAACGCATCGTCGATGCTGCGTTCAAAGTTGGTCGTCAGGATCGAGACGCCGTCGAATCGCTCCATGCGCTGCAAGAGGTAGTTGACCTCCATATTGGCGAACCGGTCGTTCGCACCGCGGACCTCGGTCCTCGTGGCAAACAAGCTGTCCGCCTCGTCGAAGAAGAGAATGGCGTGCGCCTTCTCGGCCTCATCGAAGACGTGGGACAGGTTCTTTTCCGTCTCGCCCACCCACTTGCTGACCACGCGTGACAGGTCAACCCGGTACATTGGCAACCCCAGGTCGCGGGCCAGAATGCCCGCCATCATGGTCTTGCCCGTGCCCGGCGGTCCGCTGAACAGGCAGGCGAGGCCCCGCCCGTAGTCGAGCTTGCGGCGAAAGCCCCAATGATCGAAGACCAGCGCCCGATGCTTCGCCTGTGCGCGAATCTCTTCCAGGGCCACGCGCACGTCGGGGGCCAGCACCACATCGTGCCAGTCAAGGGTGGTCATCACCTGATCCGCCAGCGCATCAAGAGCATGCTCGGCGCGCTCCTCCAACACCTCGGCACAGAGCTGCTCGCTTGCTGCCTGGTCGTCCGCGATGGCGCGCCGTTGCTGCACCTCATCGGCGGCGCGTTCGATGGCGCCGGGCGAGACGGCAAACCGCTGCGCCAGCCGCTGCGTCGCGGCATCATCCAGGTCGCCAACAGCGTGCGCCCAGACCTGCGCGCGGGCCATTGCCGACAACGCGGGAAACACCACCGAGCGCAGCGCCAGCCCGGTGCGACGCAGCGCCCCGGGTCGCGGCGTGCTCACCCCAAGGGCAGAGACTGACTCCATCGCGATCCGCAGCGCCGCGACCAGCGCCTCGGGCTCGCGCTCGATGGCCTCATCGGCACGCACGAGCAGGCCCGCCCCCTCGAAGCGCGCCTCGCGAGCCGCCTCGCCCAACACGTTCTGCCAACGAGTTGACGCGACCAAAGCGCAATCGACGACCAACAGCGGACGGTTCAAGGCTGCGCTCGCCGCGGCCAACGCGCGAAGCCGCCCGCTGCCCGGTTCGCCTGCCAGCGACAAGATCGGTTGCGGCGCCTGCGCACCGGGCACCCAAAACCGTTCGATCTGCCGGCGAAGCTCGGGCGTGATCCACATCGGCCAGGGCGAGGGCCGGGCGAAGGCGACGGCTGCCCGCGCGTCGTCCTCAAGGCACGGCGATTCGCCCCGCAGGCGGGCGAGCACCGGCTCGGGCACCACCACACCGCGATGAAGAAGTGGACCGCCCGGGGGCCACTGCTCGGCGGGCGTCAATCGGATGAGACGATGCCGGGCCAGCCGCCCGTCTGCCCGGAGCGCGACCATCGCCGCCGCGAACTGTTGAGCCGTGTCAGCGACGAGCTCGCCGAGGAAGCCCGCAGTCGGCACTTTGACCGTGAAGTCCGCCCAGGCAAACGAGTAGAGGCGAGCGAGGCCGCGGTCGAGGCCCGGCGCGGCTGCCAGCAAAAGCAATGACGTTTCCAACTCGGAGAGATCGAACGCTTCAGCGAGTTGACCAAGCGTCGGCGGACGAACCATCGCGTCGGGTCGGGGGCCTAACTCCATCCGCTCGGCGAAGCCTGCACGCCCTTGACCCAACGTGGCGCGGGCCTCGGCGAGGCTGACGTAGAGGTCATCGAGACGACCGTTGCTCGTCGTCAGCCGTACACCATGGCGATCGAGGTGAAGATGCAGACGGTCAACCACCCACCTGAAGCCCGCTTCGGGCCACATGGGCTCAGCCTCAACAATTGATCTGTCTTCCATGGGCGCCTGCGGCTCCGTCGACTGCCTCGACGTCAACGACGATACCTGGGGTCATTGCCCCTGCCAACTGGAAACCGCGACTGCAAGGCCCGCCGCGCCCGACCAACAAGGTCTGGCGTACCCGACATACGCCGAGCCCCAATCGCCGCCGATCGCCTTGGCCTCATGCCCGACCGCGGCGCGCAGAACCCGGGGAAAGTCCCGTGGCGCGCCGGATGAAGCGTCGACAGGGGCAAGGCGCGAACCCGAAGGCGTAGCAGCACTACGCCGAGCGGTGAGGAACGCCGCCGATGGCGGCGCATCGACCGGCACAGCAGGGGACTTTCCCCGGGGGCTGCTACTATGCGACCTTCTGATCCGGACCGGAGCATCGCGATGCGAGTCATCCTCTTCGGCGCCTCGGGCATGATCGGCCGCGGCGTGCTGCTCGAAGCGCTCGACAGCCCCGTCATCACCGAGGTCATCAGCGTCGGCCGCCGCCCGGTCGACGTCGAGCACGCAAAGCTGCGGCAGATCGAGCACGCCGACTTCGAGCACTTCGAGGCGCTCGCCGACGACTTCACCGGCCTCGACGCCTGCTTCTGGTGCCTGGGCGTGCAGTCCGCCGGCCTCGACGAAGCCGCCTACTCGCGCATCACCTACGCCTACACGATGGCCGCCGCGCGCGTGCTGCGCGAACGCAGCCCCGGCCTGCGCTTCTGCTTCGTCTCGGGCGCCGGCACCGATGCCACTGAGAAGGGCCGCACGATGTGGGCGCGCGTCAAGGGGCGCACCGAAAACGCGCTGAGCGCCATGGGCTTCGCCGACGTGATCCACTTCCGCCCGGCGCTCATCCGTCCCATGCGCGGCAGCAAACCCCGGGGCACGGCCTATGTCATCACCTATGCCATCCTGGGCGTGTTCATGCCCCTCTTCCGCCTGTTCGGCGGCGCCACGTCGACGGTCGAGATCGGCCGCGCCATGATCGCCGCCGCGCAGGGCAAGTCCGAGCAGAAGGTGCTCGACTCGCCCGCCATCAATCGGCTCGCCGCGACGGTCTGACCGCCCATTGGCTGGTCCGGGCGTCGAGCGCAACGCTGGGATCACGAAGGCCAGCAACACCGCCCGCCCCTTCATCACCGCGGCGCCCTTTTGGGGCACGCGAGCCCCGCGCCGGTCGCAGCGTAACCATGCTGCCACCGCGAGCTTTCCATCGAAGCCGCCGTGGCGGACGATCGCCCCGTGCCCAACAGCAACGCCGGCCTCTTCACGACCGCGGCGATCTTGAGTCATAGGGGTAACCCGACGACCTGGAACGCAACGCGGCGGGGACGAGGCAGGCAGTTCGGCGGCCGTTCAGGCGACGGCGTGGAGGTTGCGTTCCCTCGCACCATGCGACGGCGATCCCTCGGACCTCTCGTGTTGCTGGCGGCGCTCGCCGCCTGTGACGACCCGGGCAGCGACCACGGCACCCTTCTGGATGCCTCGCCACCGGGCCCCGGCGACATGCGCGTCTCCAACCCGGACGCCGAGCCGCAGGTCGACGCCGAGCAACCGGAGAATGGTCCCATCGCACGCTATGCCCTCGAAGCACCCGCGCCGCCATGGGGCTCCGTGCCTTTCCCCAACGACCTGTACCGGACGGAAGCGGGTCGACTGGCGCTCGGCGCGTTGCCGTCGCGGCTGCCGATGTGGGAAGAGATGCGGCAGCTGCTCAACGAGCGGGACGGCTTCTGCACGATCTGCGCGATCTGGTTCCCCATCGAGGGCGCGCTCGACCCCTCGACGCTCACCCTGGGTGACCCGGCCGAAGCGGCCGTCGGTCTGTTCGAGCTCGACACCATGGCGCCGGTGCCCCTGACGCTCGATTGGCGGGCGGACGACGGCCTGCTCGCGCTCCGACTCGCGCCGGGCACCACCCTCCGACCCTCAACCCGCTACCTCGCCATGCTCACGCGGCGGGCCCGCGGCCCTGAGGGCCCACTGCGGGCAGCGCCGGCCTTCGCCGCCCTGCGCGACGGTCAGGCGACGGATCCGCGGCTCGAGGCGCTCGGCCCGGCGCTCGATGCCTTGGAGGCTGCGGGGCTTC
>JAGQJJ010000330.1 GCA_020430675.1 Myxococcales bacterium | reverse complement strand
CAGCGCGACCAGCAGCGGACTCGGGTGCCCGCCGCGCGCGGCGAGCGCGTCTTTGAGCATCACGCCCACGCTGTACAGATCGCTGCGCGCGTCCGAGATGCCGAAGTGCCGATGCTCGGGCGCGGCGTAGCGCACGGTGCCCTCGAAGCCTTGCGCCTCGCCAGGCCGCAGCGCGCGCCCGCGGGCCAGGCCCAGATCGATCAGCGTCGGCCGGCCGTCGGCGTCGACCAGCACGTTGCCCGGCTTCAGGTCGCGGTGCAGGACGCCCACGGTGTGCAGACGTGCCAGCACCTCCAGCAGCCGGCGCGTGGTCAGCTCGAGGTCGTCGGCGCAGCCGGGGAAGGGCTCGCCGGTGACGTGCTCCATCGCGATGAAGTACCAGGCGCCCTCCAGCCCGTCGTCGCGCAGGCCGACCACGCCGGGCAGGCGCGCCCAGCGCAGCGCGGTCACCTCGCGGCGGCTCCACTCCAACTCGTCGGGGGTGAGCGCCCGCACCATCTTCAGCGCGACGGTGTCACCGTGCAGCGTGTCGGCTGCGCGCCAGACGCGGCCGAAGCCGCCCTCGCCAAGCACGGTCTCAAGCCGATAGCGGCCCGCGATCAGCGCGTCGGGGCGCGTCGAGCTGCGGCCGGGCGCGTCGGGCGCCTCGGTATCGGCCAGCGCCGGATCGACCGCGACCCGCAGGTGGGTCGACGGGGTGACGGTCTCTTCGGGGGGCGGGGTGAACGCCGGCGCGCGCTCGGGCGTGTTGCGATGGGTGCTCGGCCCGTGCGGCGGATCGCGGACTGTGTCGTCATCCTCCATCGCGCCCACCGTATTGCAAAGGCTGGCGCTGCGATAGAGGCCCGGTCAATCGGTGAAGACCTGCGTCCAGTAGGGGCGGCCGCCGCAGCGATCGAGGCCGACGCCGATATGGCCGTACGCGGTGCTCTCGATGTTGCGGCGGTGGCCGGGGCTGTTCATCCAGGTGCGGTGCACCTCCTCGGCCGAGCCCTGGCCCCAGGCGATGTTCTCGCCCGCCGTGCGGAACGAGCCGCCCGCCGCGGCGATGCGGTCCCAAGGCTGCATGCCTTCGGGGTTGGTGTGATCGAAGAACCCGCGGTTGCACATATCGCTGCTATGGGCGCGGGCCACGCGGGTCAGCAGCGCATCGCAGGCCAATGCCCGCGCGCCGATGGCCGCCCGCGCCTGATTGGCCAGGGTGATGACCATCTGCTCGACGGGATCGCTGCACTCATCGGATGGCGCCGGCCCCGGCCCGGGATCGGGCGCTGGCGGCGGATCCGGCTCGGCCGGCGGCGCGGGCGGGGTGGCGCAGTAATAGCCGATCTCGGCGTCGATCCAGCCGCAGACCTCGCCGCGCGCGCCGCAATCGCGCTGTTGCAGCGCGCCTTGATCGCACCAGACGGCCACATCACCGCGGCAGGTGCCGAGGAAGTCGACGCCCTGGCAACCATCGTCCGCCGGCGGCGGGTCATCGGCGGGCGGATCATCGGCGGGCGGCGGATCATCGGCCGGCGGCGGTTCGGCCGGCCGTGGCTCGGCCGGCGGGTTCATCGGCGTCTCGCCCAGGCAGGCAAAGACGCCGCGGCCCTCATCCCAGCCGCAGCGCTGGCCCTGACCTGCACAATCCACGCTGTACCGCCCGTGCTCGCCACACTGGATCAGATCATCGCGATCGCAATACCCGGCCGGGTCGAACCCGGCGCAGACGCCCACGCCCACCGACGCATCCCCGGCCTCATCGGGCGCCGGCTGCGGCACGGGCAGAGACGTCTCGGTCCCACATCCGGGACACACCGTGACCCCGATGCCCCAGATCAACATCGCCCAGCGCAGGCTCTGGCGTGGCGGACAGCGCATCCTCACCTCCTTCGCACCATTGCTCCGCAAACATCAGGCCAACCGCCCGATTGCGCGGAATGGCCCCCTGCTGGCAGGGTGTTGCCCAACCATGCGCGCCCTGCTCCTCCTCTCGCTGCTCTTTGCCACCGCGCCCGCCGCGGCGAAGCCCGGCGTCATCGACCGCCTGCTGCGCCGCCTCGACCCGCAGACCTACGCGGTGCATCGCGGCGAGCTGCTGGCGCTGTTTGCCGACCCCAGCCCGCTGCGCGATCGCGTCTGGCTCGAACCGGCCTGGCGCGAAGAGAAGGCCGCCGGCGGCCTCGTCGCGCGCGACCTCGACGGCCTGCGCGTGCGCGGCATCCTGCCCGGCTCCGACCTGTCGCGCGCCGGCGTGGTCAGCGGCGACATCCTGCAAACGATCGATGGCGTGCGGCTCTCGGGCCTCGCCGGCGCGCTCTCGGTCGGCTGGAAGCTGCGCCAGCGCATCGTCTCGGGCGTGCAGACCGAGGTCGCCGTCGAGTTCACCCGCGGCGGCAAGCCGCATCGGCATGTCTATCGGTTGGTCGAGGCGTTTGAACCCGCGCCCACGCCGCCGCCCACGGTCGAGGCCCCGCCGATCGAGCTGCCGCCCCTCGCCCCCTGACGGCCGCTGAAGCTTCAGCCGTCTTCGGGCTTCGCCTCCGGCGGCGGCAGGCTGGCCGCGATCGGCGCCGGGTTGTCGGTCTCATACGCCGCCGTGCTGCGCCGCAGCGGATCGTCATGCCCGCGCAGCAGATACACGCCCAGGTCATCGCGCCGGAACGCCAGATCCTCCAGCGTGCGCCCCTCGGCCAGCCCGTACGTCGTCGTCGCCTTGCGCCCGCTGCCCTGCGTCGAGCCGGCGACCAGCCCCTCTTCGATGAACAGCGTCAGCGCGTTGCCCAACAGCGCCGTCGACGCCGACTCGGCGCGGCGCACATCGCCCTGCAGGAACTCGCGCTCCCCATGCTCGCGGGCGTGCTCGACCCACTCCTTGCGGCCCATCGGCTGATCCTTCAGCGCGCGCAAGGCGTCAGCGGCGATCCAATAGCCCTCGACCACGTGCAGCATCATGCCGCGCAGAAAATCGAGCGTCAGCGGCGCCGCGGCATGGACGCGGTCCTGCGCGTCGACCGCCAGCAGGCCCTCGCCCACCTGCCGCTCCAGCGTGGTGATGAAGTTCGTCTGGTAGTCGCGATCGGTCGGGTACACGAACTCCAGCTTGAACCAGTCGCTCAGCTTGTGGACCTCGACCGACAGCCGCTCGCGGGGAAGGGGACCATTCGCCGCAAGCACCGCCGTCGCCAGGATGCAATCGGGCGCCAGCACGCCCAGGATGGTATTGCGGCTGTAATCCAGCTCGATGCGGTTCTTGTCGGGCACCGTGTAGATGGCCTCGCCGCCGCGATCGACGCGCTGATAGAGCCGCCGCAACAGCGCGAGCGCCTCATCGACCAGCGGTCGCAGCGCCTCGCCGCGCGACCGCGCCTGCTCGCGCGCGGTGCGCGCCGCCGCCAGATAATTGTCGTGCTGGGCCAGCGTATGCTCGATCGAGCGCGACAGCCGCGCCCCGCGCGCGGCGAGCAACTCCACCAGAAAGCCGATCATCTCGCGCAGCCGCGGCCCCGACAGCCCGCGCCGGAAATGGCTCAACAGCACCGCGCCCACCAGCGACGAGGGCGAGACCACCGTCGCCTCTTGAATGCGGTACATCAGGTGATAGCCCAGGCGCTTGGTCAGCGCCCGCGACGCCGCGTCATCCTGCTCGGGCAGCGGCGGCAGATCGCGCGCTTCGAGATACTCGCTCAGCCGCACCGGCCGCTCGAAGCCCACATAGACCCGCCCGTAGCGCGAGCGCAGCACCTTGCTCGCCTTGACCACCCCGGTGACGCTCTCCGCCTCCTTCTCGCCCCCGGTCAGCTCGCGCCGATAGCTCGCCGTCTCCACCACCCGCTCATAGCTGATGTTGATCGGCACGAACTGCAGATCCTTGTACTCGCCGCGCCGCACGCCATCGGTCAGGAAGCTCATGATGCCGAGCTTCGGCGGCAGCAGCTTGCCCGTCCGGCTGCGCCCGCCCTCCATGAAAAACTCGACCGGGTACCCTTCGCGCAGCAGCTTCCACAGATAGAACTTGAAGCTCACCTTGTAGAGCGGCTGCCCCGCGAAGCTGCGCCGCAGGAAGAACGCGCCGACCCGGCGAAACAGCGAACCCAGCGGAAAGAAAGACAGATTCGCGCCCGCGGCCACATGCGGCGGGATGAACTCGTTGCGCAGGAAGACCCACGAAATGACCAAGTAGTCAAAGTGACTCTTATGGCTCGGCACCAGCACCAACGGCGCGCGCCGCGAGTGTTTGGCCGCTTCTTTGACGCGGCGCATGCCCTCGGCGTCGATCTCGACCCCGGCGAAGATGCGGTTGAAGACAAAGTCGAGCACCCGCCCGACGATGAGCAGGATCTCGAAGTTGATGTTGGCGGCGATCTCTTTGAGGTCACGCCGCGCGCCGGCAAGCGCCGAGGCCGGTGAGATGCCATTGGCCTTGGCCTCTTCGGCCAGCACCTGCCGAAACCGACGCCGCTCGATGATCTCGCGCTGAATCATGCCCGAGGGCTTGAGGCCCGGCCCGCTGATGGCCATCGACTCATGCGCCAGGTGGATCAGCAGCACCCGCCGCACCTTGCGGGCGATGCGCGTATCGCTCCAGTCGGCGTGATCGGCCAGCACCGCCTTGAGATCGATGGGCTCGCCCACCTGCACCGAAGCCAGCCGCGACGAGCGGATGAAATGCCCCAGCTTGCGCAGCCGCCCCGACGCCTCGCGCTCGCCGAACGCGATGTCGAACCAGCTCTTGCGCTTCGACGGCGGCTTGCGCGGCCACGAGATGAGCTGCGGCAGCAAGAGAATCGGGCGCTGCATCTCGCGTTGCAGCGTGACCAGGCGCTCGATGAAGCCGGGGTCGGACTGCCGCTCGGCGGTCAGGGCGCGCACCTTCATGAACAGCAGCGCCGACTCCTCGCGGCGCACCGTGGCGTCGAGCTGCTCGACCGCGCCTGGCTCGCTCGCCCGCGAGAACCACTTCCGCCATTTGCCGGCGACCCACTTCCCGAAGCCGCGCAGGAAGGTCAGATCGACCCCGTTGGCAAACCGGGCCAGCGGCGCGCCCACCTTGAGGAACAGGTGGTTGAAGAAGAGGTAATCGAGCAGGCTGCGCGTGCGCATCACATAGACCACCACCCCCTGCTCGGGCAGCGCGCGCAGGCGGGCGGCGGTGGCGTCATCGACGCGCACATGGTTGAAGAGGCGGCGGCCGAACCACGCGAGCATCGCGCGGGGCCGCTCAAGCATGGCGCTCCGGTTTTGCGGCGGGCGCTCGACCAACTGCGTCGGCGCGTCGTCGGTGGCCTCGTCGCGGCGCCGGCCCGGGGCCGCCTCATCGGGCGGCGCATCATCCTGCGGACTGCTCGGCGCGCTCATCACGGCTCCCAAATGGGCAACGGGCGATGATCGGTGAGGATGACGCCG
>JAGQJJ010000329.1 GCA_020430675.1 Myxococcales bacterium | reverse complement strand
CCCGCAAGTTCGGCTGGCCTGCCAGGTCAAGCCGACCGGTACAGGGCAGGTCTGCGTGCGCAGGATGAGCGCCGCCGAGGCGTCGGGGTGAGCCTCGGCGGTGTCGAGCACGAGCTGCTGCTGGGCGGGCGTGAGCGCCTTGGCGTGGCCCCGATCGCTGCGGGGCGCGGGGCGCAGGCCGGCGAGGCCGTCGGCGCAGTAGGCGTAGTACCAGCGCTCGAGGGTGGAGACGCCGTAGCGGCGGGTGGTGTCGCTGCCGGGCGGGCGGAAGCGCTGCTCGCTGAGGGCGCGCAGACGGGTGGCGAGCTCGCCGCGGCCGAGGTCGCTGGCGAGCACGTCGCCGAGGAGCATGGCCCGGAAGAGGGCCACCGCCTCGGCGCGATCGACGGGTTTCGGGGTGGATTGCATCGTGCCTCCGTATCGGCGCCCACCGTGGGCGTCTTCGCAGACGGTGCACGAGGCGTCGGGCCCGGCCGACTCACCCCCGATGGTGGGCTGGGTTCTGGGGGTCGAGGGGTGGCGCCCGCCCTCGTGCGAGTTGAGCGCCGGCGAAGGCCAGGATGGGCAGGTCGGCGGTGGCCGTCGAAGCGATGGCGTGGGCGGCGAGCCAGCCGGCGATGCGGGCGGCGCGAGCGATGCGTTCGGGCGGCAGGCCGGGCACGGGCCAGCGCGGGCGGTCGGTCCAGCGGTGCAGGCTGCGCCAGCCGCGGGTGTGCCCGCGCACGGGCCAGGGCGAGACTCGGGCGCGCACGGCGGCGGCGGCGAGGCCCATGCTCCACAAGCTGAGGGCCAGCGCGATCGCGCCGGCGCTGTACAGGTGGCGTCGAAGCAGGCCGCGGGGCACCACGGTGCAGACGGCGAAGCAGTGCACGCAGCGGAAGCGCCGCACCCGGACTTCGTCGAGCGTCGGTGGGGCGGAGGGCGCGCGCGGGCCCCAAAGATCGCGAGTGCGCACCCCGTGCCCATGCAGGCCCAGCGGCCGGCCCGGGACTCTGCTCGCCTTGCTACACGTCGGGCATCGGGCCGGCCGCACCGCGTCAACCGAGGGCTGCTCGCGGGTCCACTCGACGCATTCGACCGGGGCGACTACCATGACCACCGCGCTGCACGGTTCGGGTGCAGCGACGCGGGCGGGGGGCGGCTACTCCCCGCCCGCATCCTTCACCGCCCACGCCACCGCGCCGCGGGCTTCCATCTCGAATAGGGATCGAGCAAGGCCAAGTGTCGCGTGGTCGCGCTCGATGATGCGTCCGGCGGCGGATCGCCTCGGTCAGTTTGGCCGATTCAGGACGCCAGGGCCTCGTACGCGCTGAGCGTCAACAGCTGGGTGTGCGATGGCTCGGCGTGGCATGCTGGATGCCTTCGACGTAGCTTCGATGGCATCCACTATGTCTTCGAGATGGCTTGTTCGTGTCATTCGGCAAGTCATTTCGCATGTCATGCGTGCGGACGTTGACGACAAAATGTTAGCAATATCAGCATGTTACGCATCCCATAATCCCTAGTATGCGATACGCGGCCGGTTCGGCCCGAAAAAGGTACGTTTCGACCGGTCGCGGCGTGATTTCGACCGGTCGTTTTCGGGCGAACCGGCGCCAGGCCTTGCGGGGCTTGGGCTGCGGGCCGATCGACCCCCGGGCGCAGCGAGTGGTCGACGAGACCGCCGCACAGGCCCGGATCCGCTGCAACGTAGGCGTGGCAAGGGCTGCGGCCGAACGCGGGCGTTGGCGGTGCGCGGTCGTCCACCGGTCGCAATCGGTCGTTCACCGGTCGCAAATCGGCCGTCCACCGGTCGCAGCGGCGTGATCTGCGTGCCGATGTGCATTATATTGCACATGCACACGAGAGCGAGGCCACGCGATGGCGGCATGCGACGAGGGCGAGGCGAGCACGCGGGCGACGTTGGTCGAGGCGGTGCTGCGGGCGCGGGCGAACGCCCTGCGCGATGGCCACGGCGCCGTCAACGGGCCGATCCGCGGCGGGTGGCCCGATGTCGCCGGCCTGGATCAGCGCGCGGTGAGGCGCAGTGGGATGGGGCCCTTGGGGCGCACGAGCAGCTCGACGATGGGCGCGACCTCGGCGTCGAAGCGCGCCTCGACATGGCATCGCTGCAACAGCCGCGCGAGCACGATGGGGGCCTCGACGAGCGCAAAGTACATGCCGACGCAGGTGCGGGGGCCCATGCTGAAGGGGAAGTAGGCCGGCTTCGGGCGCTTTGCCACCACATCGGGGGCAAAGCGCGATGGCATATACGTGTCGGGTTCATCCCAGAAGGCTGGATGGCGGTGGATGAGATACTGGCATGGCATGACCCAGTCGCCCTTGCGCACTTCGTAGCCGTCGATGACATCGTTGGCGACGCAGTTGCGGGCGCTGCTCCAGGCCGGCGGGCGCAGGCGCAGGGTCTCGTCTATCGCCCGGCGCAGCAGCGGCATGCGCGGGATGTCATCGGCGGTGGGCGGGGCGTCGCCGAGCACGTCGTGCACCTCGGCGACCACCTCTTCGAGCAGCTCGGGGGCGAGCGCCAGGAAATGCAGCGTCCAGGCGAGGGTCAGCGAGGTGGTGTCATGGCCGGCAAAATAGAAGCTGAGCACCTCGTCGCGAATGGCCTGCCGGGGCAGAGCCTGGCCGTCTTCTTCGTCGCGGGCGGCGATCAGCCGCTGCACGTAGTTGGCCTGGTCGCTGGTGACGGCGACCGCGTTGTCGATGATCTCGTACATGTTGCGGTCGAGCACCGCGAGCGAGCGGCGCAGCTTCAGGTTGCCGGGGGTGGGCACCCACATCGGCGGCAGGAAGGGGTTGGTCGAGCGGGCGAGCACCACGCCGAGGGCGTCGACGAGGGCCTTCGACGTGGTGTCGATGCGGTCGGAGAGATCGAGGCCGAAGAAGGACCAGCCGGCGACGCGCAGGGTGACATGGGTGGCGAAGGTGAGCGCTTCGACGTCGGCGGGGCCATCGGCGAGGGCGCGGTCGAGCTGGCCGTCGATGGCGGTGAGCATATGGTCGATCTGCCCATGCACCGAGCTGCGGGTGAAGATGCCTTGCGTCAGGCGCCGGCGCTTCGCCCAGATGTCGCCTTCGGCGGTGAGCAGACCGTTGCCGGTCAAGAGGCGGAGGCCGTCGTAGATCTCGCCTTTGATGTACTTCTCGCGCCGGCCGACCATGACATGGTGCGCGGTGTCGGGGTGGGCCAGCACCAGCCATCGCTGGCGGCCGACCTTGAGCTGGAATGTGTCGCCGTAGGTCTTCCAGGTGCGGGTGAAGAGGTCGAGAAGGCCCAAGCGCAGCACGTCGAGGATCGAGCCGATGAACGGCAGGCCGCGCGGTCCGGGCGCGTCGCGCTGCGGCATCAACGCGAGGGGCGCGCCGGGGGTGGCTTCGGGGGTCATGCGGGCTCCTGGGCAATCCGTTGGTCGACTTCGGCGAGGCGAGCATCCAGCACGGCGCGGTCGATGCCAAACTCAGCAGCGCGGTAGATGTGGTCCCCTGCCCCGCGGGCCTTGGCGACGCGGTCGGTGGCTTCGGGCACTTCCAGACGTTCGGTCAGCCCGAGCCAGGGCAAGAGGCGGTCGACCGTCTCTTGCGGGCGGGCCACCAGATGGGCGTATTGCACGTCGGTCCAGTGCGCCCGCGGGTGCGCACGCCGGGCGCGGGCGGCGCGGGCATGGCCCCGCAGGTACATCTCGGTCATGTCGGCGCCCAGGCGATGGAAGTCGACGTGCGGTCGCGAGCCGCGCTGCAACACCGCGGCGAAGCTGCACACCGAGGCCAGCGAAGCGTGCAACGGGCGGCGGAGGTGAATCACCGAGGCGTCGGGGAACACGCGCAGCATGGCGGGCAGGTGCCACGTGGTCATCGGGCATTTGAGCAGCCAGCGGCGCTGGTCGCCGGCCGCTTCGGGCGGGGCCATGAGGGCCAGCAGGTCGTGCATGCGGTGGTAGGCCGGGCTGGCGTCCTGGGTCATCAGCCAGTCGGCGTGCGCGTGAGCCCCAAAGGCAAAGATGCTGGAGAAGAGCATGCCCGAGGGTTCGAGGAGAAAGGCGCTCTCTTCGAAGCTGTCGACGCGGATGTGGTGCACGGTGTCGAGGTCGGGCACGGCGAGGCGGCCGAAGCCGAGCTGCACCTGCACGCCGCGACGCCGCGCACCATCACGCCAGCGGCTGCGCGGCAGGTGCGGCACCGGGTCGTACAGCTCCCAGGTTCGCGGCGCGCGCAGCTGCGGATGCCGCGCGAGCAAGCGGTGCAGGTACGTGGTGCCGCTGCGGTGCAGGCCGACGATGATGATCGGCGGGGCAAAACGACGTTCGAAGATCGCCGGGAACCGCTCGCGCGCGACCGCCAGGCGCAGGGCGCTGGTCAGGTTGCGCAGCACGGTCTGGCGCAGGATGAGGCGGCCGAAGGGCGTCAGCTCGACGGTGTCGCGATAGAGCGACAGCGCGTTCTGGAAGGCGGCCTCGGCGAAGTCCCAGTCGCCGCCGGGCACAAACGGGCGGCCGACGCGGCGCTCGACGACCGAGCGCAGATTCTGCCAGTCGAGGTCGCCGAGGCCGCTGCCCAGCGGGCCCAGCGCGCGCACCGTGCGGTTGTAGGCGCGGGGGAACCAGGTGGGACGGGCGCCGTGGGCGGTGGTGGCCGGCGGTGGCGCGGCCTCGATGAGCGCGGGGGGCTGGCCGCTCATGGCCGCACACCGACGGCGTGGAGCAGGGCGTAGAGCACGGGCACGGCGTAGTTCCATTCGCAGAGCGAGTTGAGGGCCCAGGCCTTCCAGGCGTCGGCGCCGGGGCGGATGCCCAGCATGTAGAGCGGGGTCTCCATCGCGCCGGCGGTGAGCACGCCGACGGCAAACAGCTCGGCCGCGGCACCGACGTCGCCGCGGAGAAGGGTCACGCAGAGCACGGCGCTGGCGGCGAGCGCCACCACCAGCCGCATCCAGGTGCCGCGGCGGCCGACGCGGCGCACGGTGGTCACGATCGCTCGGCCGCAGCCGGCGTCCCAGAGCAGCCGCGCGGCGGTGGGCGTGGCCACGCAGAACCAGAGCCAGAACCCGGCGGTGACGGCCAGGCCGGCCGGGGTCAGCAGGCCGACGAGCAGCACCCAGCCGACGTAGCAGCCCAGATTGAAGGCGATGAGGAAGTCGAAGTAGCCGACGAGCCACCACGCGATGAAAGCCGGGCCCGCGCGCTGGCCGTCGACGATCACCTCGCGGCGGCCGGCGCGGTAGAACCAGACGGCGTCGACGAGCACCGCGGCCACGCCGGTGACTGCGCCGGGCAGCAAGGCCCAGCGCGAGGGCGCAAAGGCCAGCAGCAGGGCGATGAACGCGAAGCTGAACGCGAGGTCGGCGTAGGCGTAGCTGAGCGGCGTGGTGCGCGAGAAGTCGCCGGTGTCGGATCGAA
>JAGQJJ010000328.1 GCA_020430675.1 Myxococcales bacterium | reverse complement strand
CGGGCGGGATGACGGCGCTGCGCAGGCCGGCGCGGCCGGCGTCGGTGCGCACGTCGTAGGTGGTGGCGAGGCGCACCATATCCGCGAGGCTGCAGCGGTGACCGGCGTCGTCGAGCACTTCGACAAACTGCCCGCGATGCACCTGAATGGCGTGGCGTGGCAGCATCTCGCGCAGCGCGGGCACGAGGCGGGCGGCTTCGGCCAACGCGGCCAGCTCGCGGGCGAAGAAGCGGCGCAGGCCGCGGTGGAAGGTGAAGCCGGCGTGCAGCGTGCGGAAGAAGACCGGGCCCAGGTTCAAGCGCAGATCGAGCGCGCCGCCGCGGAAGCGCACGAACAGGGTCTCATCGTTGCTGTCGCGGACCACCTGAAGGCCCTGGCGCCGCCCTTCGGCGGCCAGCGCGCGCACGAAGTGATCGCTGTCGGCGACCACGAAGGGTTCGAGCAACGCTTGCTGGATGTCGCCCGCGAAGCCGCCGAGCCAGGCTTCGTAGCGGTCGTCGAAGGGCATTTCGATGCCCTCTTCGTCGCGGTCGGCCAAGAAGCAGACCGCGTCGTGGCCGCCTTCGCGTTCGCGCAGCGCTTCGATCCAGGGTCCGAAGGCGTCGAACATGGCCTTCGCGGTGCGCGGATCGTCGGTGAACGGGCGCAGTCCGAGCCAATAGCCGGGCTGCACCGGGTGCAGGGCGAGGCCGTCTTCGTAGAGGTGGGCGCTGATGAAGGCCCGCCAGAAGGCGCGCAGGCTGAGCGGGGCGCCGAAGGCCGCCGGCACGCTCACCTCGTCTTGGGGGCGCTCGATGGCGGTGGCGACGCCGCGGCGGTCCATCAGCGCGAGCTGCATCTCAAGCACGCGGCCGGCGCCGCAGGTCAGCTCGATCTGCAGGTCATGGCCCACCTCGGGCAGATGGCGCGCGAAGAGGGCCGAGACGGGGCGGGGTGACGGCGCGCCACATGCCGGGCAAGTCTCGGGGCGCCAGCCGTAGCCCGGGCCGGCGCGGGTGCGCAGCTCGGCCTCCAACTCGGCGAAGGCGAGGTCGGCGTCGAGGTCGGCAAACGGGTGCAGGCGGGCGGTCTTGGACCGGCAGGCGGCGCATTCGGCGACAAACACGCCCAGGTCTTCAGCGGCGGCGCCGAACTGGCGCAGCACCGGCACGCGGCATTTCCAGCGGAAGTCTTCGCGGGCTTGCTGGCGCAGGTCGCGGTCTTCGAGAAGCTCGGTGGGGAAGCGGAGCAGCACTCCCCTGCATCGGCGCGATGGGTGCTGACTTGAACGGAAATTTCCGCGAAGGCTGCCCGGCGTCAGCCGCTGATGCGGTCCTTGAAGGTGCCGGTGGTGGTGTCGATACGCACCAGGTCGCCCTCGCGGATGTACAGCGGCACTTGGATGCGCACGCCGCTGGTGGTGTACGCGGCCGTCGTCACCCCGCCGCTGGCGGTGTCACCACGCGAGCCGGGCTCGACGCGATCGAGCGTCATCTCGACAAACTGCGGCAGCTCGACGCCGACGACGTTGTCGTTGTAGAGCACCGCCTTGACCTCCAGCTCGGGCACCAGCCACTGCGCGTCGTCGCCGAGGTCGTCGTCGGTCATGGTGAACTGGTCGTAGGTGCTCAGATCCATGAAGACGTGGCCGTCCATGCCCGAGTACAGGAACTGCGCCGCACGCTGCTGGACGTCGGGCTCCTTGAACTTCTCGCCCGCCTTGAAGGTGCGGTCGCTGATGCGGCCGTCGAGCACGTTCTTGAGGCGCACCTTGACCAGCGTGGCCGCGCCGCGGGCGCTGGGCGTCTGGGTATTGGTGCTGACGATGGTCCACGGCGCGCCGTCGAGCTCGATGCGCGCGCCCTTCTTGAAGTCACTGGTGCTGATCATCTGCCTGGTCCGGGTCAGCCCTTGAGCGGGCGCCCTTCGATGCTGGCGAGGGTGTGGCGGATGGCCTTCTCGGCCTCTTCGATCTCGGCCTCGTAGCCGCCGAGGTACAGGCGGCCGTAAGCGCCGAAGGTCATCACTTCGAGCAACCGCACGTCGGCGGCCTTCTCGGCCTCGTTGGCCGCAATCGCCGCATAGCCGGCCGGCTCGCACTCCATCACGTAGAGCGTCTGCCCCTCGGCGATCATGTCGCCGTGGCGCATGCGGTTGATGAGCATCGCCTGGTGGCCATCGACGCCGGTGATGCGCTCGCTGGTGCGCAGCGCGGGCGCGAAGCGGTCCTTCTCGGTGAGCCCGAAGTGCTCGAGGATGGCCTCGCCGGCGGCGCGAATCTGGCCCTGGTCGAAGCTGTGCAGCTCGAGCACGCCATAGGCCCGCTCGACGATCTGCAGGCCGGGGATGGCCTTGGTGCGCTTGAGCGCGATGTCGGTGACCACGTTGATGGCGAGGCCGGGCGCGATCTCGACAAAGAGCACCGCCTGCTTTTCGAGCGGCAGAAAGCCCGGCGCCACGGTCTGCAAGAATCCGGTGAGCTGCGGCTGCAGGATGTCGATATAGGTGAACGTGCGCAGGTCGATCACCGGCGGCCCCCTGGGTCGTGTTCGCGCCGATCGATACCGCCAACCGCGCCAATGCACAACCATCGCGTGCGCCAGGGCCGGCGATGTTCGACGCCGGGGCCCATCTGCCGCATATTTGCCGCATGCACGACCCGCCGGCCGACTGGCGCGACGTCGGGCCTGTCGCGGACCTGCCGCTGAACGAGCCGGTGGGGGTCGTGGTGGCGCTCGGCGCGACCGCTGAACTCAAGCTCGCGCTCATCCGCCGCGAAGAGGGCGTCTGCGCCGTGCTCGACCGCTGCCCGCATCGCGGCGCGCCGTTCAGCGACCTGGGGCTGGTCGATGACGAGGGCCATCTGGTCTGCGGGTGGCATTACTGGGCCTTTCGGTTGAGCGACGGCGAGCACGCGCATGTGCCTGGCGTGCGGCTCGCGTGCTTCCCGGTGCGGGTCAACGCGGGGCGGGTTGAGGTCGACGTCTCGAAGCGCGCGCTCGGTTGAGCGCCGTCAGAGCGCGGGTCGGCGCGGGTCGCGTTTGCGCATCCAGCCGGTCAGCGCCCAGCGCGGCGCAAACGCGGGCTCGACCGCGTGCTCGACAAGCTCGCTGAAGAAGACCACCAGCCGATCGGCGACTGGCTCGACGCGCGGCTCGCCGGGCACAAACAGCCGCAGCGCGCCGCCCGCGGCCAGCGTCCAGCCGGAATTCAGGTACCAGACGGCGGTGATCTTGCGGTTGATCGAGCCCGCGAAGGCGTCGCGGTGGCGCACATAGCGCGCGCCGTCGCCCGGGTAATGCGCGAGCTGCAATTCGCAACGCGCCAGGCCGAGGTAGGCTTCGCGGTTGAGCTGCCGGCGCAGCGCCTCGAAGCGCGTCGCCACCGGCAGAAAGGCGGGCGGCGTGTCGGGCGTGAGCCACACGGTGCGGTCGCCGCGGATGGCCTCGTCCTGGCGATGGTCGGCGCCGCGGCTGAGCCCGGCCGGCGTGAGCCGACCGGCCGCGTCGAGCGCCTCGGCGGCGAGCCGTGCGTCTTCCACCGCCTCGGGGCCGACGAAGCCATCGATGACGCACCAGCCTTCGGCCGCGAGGGCGTCGAGGGCGGGGTCGTCGAGCACGGGCAGACGCAACGGATTTCGAGTCACGGCGCGGTGGTTTACGCGCAGTCGGGGCGGAACGGAAGTGGATTCAGCGCCCCATGACTCGACCCATCAGGCGCAGTTCATCCGCCGCGCGCAGCCGACGTCGGCGCCCGCTCCGCGGGGGGCCGCGCGGCCTCGATGGCTTCTCTGCGACCGACGCTTCAATCGAGCAAGGCGTTGAGATTGCTCGACATCTTGGTCTTCTCGTGCTGCGGCTTGGTGCCGGTGAGCGGCACGATGCTGGTATGCCGCATCAGGGCCTCGATCGCCTTGGTCAGCACCGGATTGCTCGCCGTATTGGTCGACGACTTCATGCCACCGGCGACCTGCTTCGTGCCCATCGGCGCGATGTCGTAGCCGGTCCGGGCCTTGATGGTCTCGTTGATGAACGTGTAGCGCTTCTGGTTGCCGTGCATGGGGTTGTCGATCCAGGTGGCCAGCTCATAGGTCACCGTGGAGAGCGAGGCCTGGCCCGTGACCGTGCGGCGCACGGCCGCGGCGCCGATGATGTCGGCGGCGGGCACGTCGAGGCAGGTGATCTCCTTGCTCTGCGCCAGCGTCTTGTTGCCGCCGTCCCGCTGCACCTCATGCGTGGCGAGGTAGCGGCCCCGGACGTGGACCGCGTAGAGGTAGGTGACGCCGACCGTGTTGTTGAGGGGGAAGCCGACGGTGAGGTGCGGATCGAGCGACAGGCTGACGCAGGTCGGCGGGTGCAGGTCGAGGTGGTTGGGGCGAAACGCGATCTCTTGGGCGCCAACGGAGTATTGCAGCGTGATCGGCGGTGCGCCGAACATGGACATCAGGTCGGTGTGTTTGCTGGCGAAGCCGCCGAAGACATCGTCCCACGTTCGGGGGTCGTCGACGCGGTGGCGTCCCTTGAGCGCAAAGTTCTTGTCTCGCGCGTCGAAGCCCTTGGCAAAGATCTCGGATGGCTTCCGGTCATCGCCCCGAAACGCGACGAAGCCGTTGCCGATCGGCAGCTCTGAGGCCGCGATGACGATCGCGTCCATGCGCATCACATCCTTGCCCGGCAGCCCGTATACGATCTTCATCATTCCCTCCCAAGTGGTTCAGCCGGCCACGCATCAGCCATGGCAGGCGACCAGATGCCTTGCGGCGCGCTCAGGCTACCACAGCGCAGCGGGTCGAGCGGCCCGCCGCGGGGATGCGCCGTGAGGGTCGGGCACCGCGAAGCCGCGGCCCGGGCGCGAATTGGTGCTGCCGGGGCCGCCTCCGTATCATGCGCTGACGCGCCCCCCCGGGGCGGGAAGGTGAGCGGTGGTCACGCGCTGGCGACATCGTGCGGTGGGCTGCACGCAGCGCTGCGCTGTGTTCGCCGGGGTGATCGCGCTCGCCGGCTGCGTGACCGCCTATCAGCCGATGTCGGGCCTGCACCGGCCGATCGCGATCAACCCCGCCTACGCCAACTTCGCTGATGTCAGCATCACGCTGCGCTGCCGCGCCGAGGCGGCGGAAGAGGTCGAGGGCGCCGATGTGCTCTGCCAGAAGGTGCGCCGGCTGTTCGAGAATCAGGGCGCACAGGTGCGCATCGCGGGCAGCGGCGAGGCGGAAGAAGCGGTGGGCGAGGCGCCGCCGCCGCGCGCGGCGCTGACCATCGATCTCGAGGCGCGGGTGTTGCACCGCGAGACCACGAACTTCATCTTCTGGACCCATATCTCGGACTACACCTTCGCCCAGGAGGTGAGCATCCGCGATGAGACCGGCTTCCTGCTGGCGCGCGAGACGCTCACCGGGCGCTTCATCAAACACTTCGGCTTCAC
>JAGQJJ010000032.1 GCA_020430675.1 Myxococcales bacterium | reverse complement strand
TCGTCGGGGTCCATCTGCGCGTCGGCGCCCATGACCACCGTGGCGTCGACGCCGAGCGCCAGCGCGCGCCGATAGCCGGTGACGATCGCCCCACCCACGCCGCGGTTGCGGGTGTGGCGGATGACCTCAAGCCCCGGCGCGCCGGTGGCGTGGGCGACCTCGGCGGTGCCGTCCGCGCTGGCATCGTCGACGACCAGGGCGTGGTCGACAAAGGGCGGCAGGGAGTCGAGCGTGAGCGGCAGAAGCTCCGCCTCGTCGTGGGCGGGGATGACCACCGCCACCCGCAATCCGCGATACATCGGTCCTGCCCGATCAGGCCGTCAGCCGGTCGAAGACTTCGCGGCCCATCGCCGCGATGGCGGGCACGATGCCGCCGGCCTCTTGCAGCTTCTGCACGATGGGGCTCGGCGTCTCGGCTTTGAACGCTTCTCCGCCGACGTGCACCACGCCCGCGGCCAGGTCGACCTCGACCTCGGCGCCTTCGTCGGCCAGCGCGTAGAAGCGGTCATCGCGCAGCACCAGATGCGGCACGGCTTCGTTGACCAGATTGCGCTTGTGGATGAAAGCGTAGCTGCGCGCGATGACCACCTGCACGCCAGCGCCTTTGAGCGCCCAGACGGCCTGCTCGCGGCTGCTGCCGCTGCCCCAGCCCTCGCCGGCCACAATCACCGCGGCGCCGGCGGCGACGCGATCGGCGAAGCCCGGCGCGACGTGGTGGAAGCAGTGGCGGCCCAGGTCTTCGAGGTCGACCAGATGGCAGAACTCGCCGGGGATGATGGCGTCGGTGTCGACGTGGTCGCCGAAGCGCTGCACGCGGCTGCGCACGTTGCCGGCGCTCTTGTCTTCGCCGGTGGCGACCGCGCCGGCATGGGCGGCGGGCGGCTCGATGGGCTCGGCGCTGGCGATCTGGACCGAGGGCGGATGCGCGATGGGCCCGCGCCCCAGGATGGCGTGGTAGCGGTCGCGATCGACGCGGTCGATCCAGGCCCGCGGGTCGGCGACGCGCATGTCGAGCGCCGAGGCGGCGACCGTGGCGCCCGAGGCCAGCCAGGCCAGCGAGCCGGCGCCCATGCGGTTCTGGTAGTTGCGGTTCTGGCTGGTCAGCCACGTCTCGCCGGGCGCGGCCTTCTCGCTGGCCACGCCGAGGCACATGCTGCAACCCGGCGGGCCGACGCGGAAGCCGGCCTTCTCGTAGACCGCCAGCAGGCCCGCCTCGCGCAGCCGGGCGGTGATCTCAAGGTCGCCGGGCACCATCAGTCGGTTGCGCGTCTGCACCGAGGGCGCCTGGCCGGCGGCGAGCATGGCTTCGAGCATCAGCCCGCTGAGCACCAGCTCGTCTTCGGTGGTGGTGCAGGCACCGATGAAGCAGCCATCGAGCGGCATGCCGGCGACGTCGGTGACGGCGAAGACGTTGTCGGGGCTGAACGGCTTGGCCACCTGCGGCGCGATCTTGCCGAGGTCGATGGCATGTCGCGTGACGTACTCGGCGTCGGCATCGGCGCGGAAATAGCGCGCGCCGTCGTTGTGGCTCGGGCGCTCGGCGAGCCAGTCGGCGACGACGCCATCGGCGGCGAAGATGCCATTGAGGCCGCCGAACTCGGCGGTCATGTTGGCGATGGTGAAGCGCATGTCGGGCGTGAACGCGGCCACCGCGGGGCCGCCGTATTCCACCGAGCGCTCCATGGCGACGGTGTTTCGGCCCAGCTCGCCCAGCGTACGCAGGATGATCTCCTTGCCGGTCAGGCCGAAGGGCACCGCGCCCACATAATCGACGGCGATCGCCTCGGGCACCTCGATCCACGACTCGCCGAGCACCATGGCCACCGTGATGTCGGCGCCGCCGAGGCCGATGGCAAACGCGCCGAGGCCGCCGTGGCTGCTGGTGTGGCTGTCGGCGCCAAGCACCAGCTCGCCGGGCTGCACCAGGCCGCGATAGAACCGCGTGTGCAGGATGGTCTCGTTGGCGTCGTAGAAGTGCGTGATGTTGGCTTCGCGGGCGAACTGGCGCGAGAGGTCGGTCAGCTTGCGGGCCCGCGGGTCTTCGATGAGCGTCACCGGGTCGACGGTGTGGTCGATGGCCAGATAGAAGCGGTCACGGTCGTGGATGGGCGGCCGGCCGAGCGCTTCGTAGGTCTGGTTCATGCCGTTCCAGGCCAGCTCGCTCGCGATGGTCCAGTCGACCTTGACCCGCACGATGTCACCCGCGCGCAGCCCCTGCCGCGGCGGCCGGATGGCGTGGGCGTAGAGGATTTTCTGCGTCAGGGTCATCGGCAGAGCGGCCATCGGTCCTCCGTGCGCAAAGGGCGGCGCAGTATGCCAGAACCAGTGCGCGTTGAAAATGTGTCAACGTCGTGTCGGTGGGGGTCGCCGCGAGCGTTTGGGCATGCGCACCGGCAGGCATTCGATGACCACGTCGCCCTCGACGCGGGCCTGGCAGCCCATGCGCTCGCCGGTCAGGTGGAAGATGTTGCCCAGGCGGTCGCGTTCGAGCGCGCCCGGCACGCTGAGGCGCTCGGCGCCGGCGACCACGCGCACCTTGCACTGCACGCAGGTGCCCACCCCGTTGCAGAGCGTGTGCACCGGGGCTTCGCAGCGGTGGGCGGCCTGCAGCAACGACTCGCCCTTTGCGACCTCGACCCGCCACTCGCGGTCGCCTTCGATGAATCGAACGTTGGGCAAGCGTTTCTCGACGTGCGTCTCGGCTTCTGTCAGGACGCCGCGGCGGTGGCGTTGGTCGCGTCCCGGTTCAACTCGTCAGCGATGAGCTGCCACGTCAGATCGCGCAGCCGGGCGGCGCGGTCGCCCTCGTCGCCGCTGGCGCCGATGGCGTCGAGCGAGATGGGCGGCAGCACGGTCAGCGAGCAGGAGCGGTCGGGTTTGACCGACAGATCCTTGGCGCCCGCCTCCATCACCTCGTTGGTGCCGCGCACGACCAGCGGCAGGATGGGCAGGCCCTCGCGCACGGCGGCGAGGAAGGCGCCCATGCGGAACTCGGTCAGCTCGCCGGTGCGGCTGCGCGTGCCCTCGGGGAAGTAGAGCACGCTGGCGCCTTCGCCGACGACCTGGTGCACCTGCTCGCGGATCGACTTGTTGCGCGAGTGCGCCTGATCGCCGCGGTGCACGCGGATGTGGCCGGCGGTCGAGAGGAACCAGCCGCTGATCGGCACCTTGAACAGCGCCGCTTTGGCCAGCCAGCGGAAGTCGCGGCGCAGATAGCTGCCGATGAGCAGGATGTCGAGCGAGCTGAGGTGATTGGCGACCAGGATCGCCTGGGGAACCTCGTCGAGCAGCTCGCCGTTGTACAGGTGGCGCCGCAGCTTGATGCGATCGGCCGAGCCGGCGCACCAGCGATGCATGCACCACGAGCGCAGGCGCCTGGCTTTGGGGACCATGCCCACCGTCAGCGCGATGCCGCCGTAGATCATCGCTTCGCCAGCGACCTGACCCCAATTCCACGCCGCGCGTGCGTAGTTCATGGCCCCTCCCCGCGAAAGGTCTCAAACGGGGTCTGATAGCGAAAAAACTGCGGGAAGACAACGACTTGCGATGGCATGGCCGCGCTCGAAATGCGGCCATTCGGTCACAGAGTGTTCAGCCAGGCGACCAGAGCGGCCTTGTCGGCGGGGGGCAGATCGACGCCGAATTCATGGCCGCGATTGAGGTTGGCCAAGAGTCCGGTGTCGACCGTAAAGCCCCGGTTGTCAAAAATGACCAGTCGGTCACCCGTACGCTCAAGCAGAGCCGCCAAAGTGGGCACCGTGCCGTTGTGCAGGTAGGGCGCGGTGGCCCAGAGACCGTCGAGGGTGGGCACGCGATAGCCGTCGGTGAGGCCCACGCGCAGGCCGTGGCGGCCGATGAAGGTGATGAGGCGCAGGCGGCCGGGGTCGATGCCGCCGCCGCCTTCTTCGCCGTCGCCGTCGATGAGCACGCGGTGCAGCGGGCTGGTGTGAATGGCGCCGCGCGGCCATTCGGGGTCTTCGCCGGGCTGGCGGTCGCGGCCGTCATCGGCCTTGTCGATGGGGATCACGCCGTCGTCGCCGGGCGCCTCGCGGTGGTGGCAGTCGGCGCAGCCGGCCTCGACAAAAACCGCGGCGCCGCGGGCGACAAGCGCGGCGTCCTGGGCCGGGCCCGCGGGCGGGTCGAGCTCGGAGAGGAAGGCGACCACGGTGTCGAAGACCGCCTCTTCGGGGAAGACGCCGTAGGGCGAGCCGGGGTCTTCAGGGTCGCCCGAGAACAGGGCGTAGAGCGCCAGATAGGCCTCGGTGCGCACGTCGCGGCCGGTGCCCAGGTAGTTGAAGTGGGCGCGGGGGCCCAGGCGGAAGTAGGCGGGGAAGTCGACCGGCACGACCTGCGGGTAGTCGCCGCTCTCGGCGTTGGTGCGGCCGGGGCCAAGCTGCAGGAGCTTCTCGCGCTCAAGGTCGGTCATGAGCGGCAGGTTGCCGGCGGCGACCCAGCGGGCGTTGACCTCGACGTTGAAGCGGCCGAAGTCGAGCGCGGTGTTGGGCGCGCCGATCCAGACGCGGCCGTCGGGCAGGCGGCTGACGTGGCAGACGGCGCAGGTGTGGTGGAAGCGGGTCGGGTCGGCGCTGCCGCGGGCGAGGCCGAATGGCAGGTCGCGGTTGGGGTCGGGCACGAAGCCAAACGCGCTGAACTGCTCGCCGAAGAACTCGGGCTCGTCGCGCAGCAGGGCGAGCATGAAGTCGGCGGGCGGCCATGAATCGCCCAGCTCGGTGCTCCAGGTGTCGTAGAGGAAGCGGTGCTGGCCTTCGGCGAGCCGGTGGTCGGGCGGCAGCGCGTTGTCGGCGGCGACGGCGGGCCAGACGATGGGTGGGGCGGCGTCCGGGGCGGCATCGAGCGCGGCGTCGGCGGTGGCGTCGGGCGTGGCGTCCGGGGTGGCGTCTGGCGCGGCATCTGGCGCAGCGTCGGCCACCGCGACGTCCAATTGCGGCGCGGCGTCGACCGTGGCGGCGTCGTTGTCATCACAACTGGCGGCAAACAGCGCGGCGATCAGCAACCAGCGGGCATGCGACATCACAGGGTCTCCAGATAGCGGACCAGCGCGGCGCGCGTGGCCGGGTCGGCGGGCGCGGTGTCGAGGCCGTGGGCGTCGATCGCCATGGCCAGGTCGGCGGCGCGGCCATCGTGCCAGAAGGGCGGCCGCGCGCGCACGCCGCGCAGGGCCGGGGTGTCGACGGCGTCGAGCTGGCCATCGGGGTCGGCCGAGAGCGCGCCGAGGGCGTGGGCTTTGGCGTCCGAAAAGTCAGGGGCGGGGTGGCATTCGGCGCAGCCGGCGGCGGCGAAGGCGGCCTCGCCCTCGGCGATCACCGCGGCGTCGGCGGCGTCGGCGGCGGGCCGGCCGGGCGGCGGCGGCACCACGTCGAGCCAGGCGGCGATGGCGGCGGCGTCGATGAGCAGGCCATCGCCCTCCATCAAAGCGCGCACGGTGGCCAGGGTCAGCGACTCGACGTCGGCGAACTCGCCGTCCCAATGAAATG
Source organism: Myxococcales bacterium (assembly GCA_020430675.1). The sequence goes on along the minus strand of JAGQJJ010000032.1, from coordinate 8,883 downwards.
GCGCGAGGCGGCGGCGCGCGCCCCAGGCGGGCGGGGTACGGCGCAGCTTGCGGGGCACGTCGGGCAGGTGCAGGAACCAGCGCAGGCCGTCTTCACCGCCGTCGGGGTGGCAGGTGGCGCAGGTGACGATGCCGCTGGGGGTGAGATGGGTATTGACCGCGTCGTGGAAGAGCTGACGGCCGCGGCGCGCGGTGAGGTCGAGCGCGCTTGGGCCCAGCGGGCGCGTGCGGGTCAGGCCGGCTTCGAGCGGGCGGTCGGCGCGCGCGTCGGGCAGGTCGAGGCGGGCGACGGCGGCGTCGAAGGCGACGTCGACAAAGGCGTGGCGGCCATCGGCCGAGAGCGCGATGCCGCGCGGGCCACGGCCGACGCGGAAGACGGCGCGCAGGGCGGGCCCGCCCTCGGCGGCGCAGTCGAGCACGGCGATGTTGTCGGTGAACTGGTGGACCACCCAGAGCAGGCCGGTGGCCGGTGAGTACGCAAGGGCGTGGGGGCCGCTGAAGACGCGCAGGCCGCCGTCGAAGCGGGCGTAGGTCGGTCCGCAGCCGTCGAGGCGGGGCTCGATGCGGGGCTGGCCATCGATGACCGAGCCGTAGCCGCCCTGCTCGGGCGGGCGGTCGCGGTCGGCGTCGTGTTCGACGCGCTGGAAGGCGGTGATGAAGCCTTGGGCGGTGGGCGTGACGGCGTCGACGCGGGTGGCGGCGTGGCCGGCCGTGGTCTCGAGGGCGCGGTCATCGCGCCAGCGGACTTGCTGTGGCTGGGGGCCGGTGGGCAGCGTGGCGAGCGCTTTGCGGTCGACGAGGCGCAGGCGGCCGTTGGCGGTCACGGCGAGCGCCTCGGCCGACAGCGCGAGCGCGGTGGGCCGACCGGGCGCTTCGAGCACGTGGCGCAGGCGGGCTTCGGGCAGGGCGATCTCAACCACGCGGTCGTCGTTGGGGCAGGCGAAGAAGGCGGCGTCGGCGGTGGCGACCACCGCGCTCAGGCCACCGCAGGGCACGGCGACGCGGGTGATGGCGCCGGTGGCCGGGTCGAGCAGGACGGCGTCGGCGCCCTGCCGCAACGCAACGGCGAGCGCGTCGCCGGCAAAAGCCAGGCCGACCGGGGCGCCGGCGAGGGGCCAGTTGGCTTCGACGGTCAGGGTGTCGGCAGAGAGCCGTACGATATGGTCATCATCACTGGATGCGAGATAAATCCATGATTCATCAGCAGAGATCAGAATGCTGGACGATGCGAAACCGGCCTCGTCTTGCTGATTGATGACCGCATCGTCGCACGCGGCGACGAGGGCCAGCAAAACAAGGCCGCGGCGCATTCAGGGCCGCAGGATGGCGAACTCGACGCGCACCGGCTGCTCGGCGCAGCTCAGCTCATAGTCGCCGATGGGGATGGTCACCGGGTCGCCGCGATCGGGGTCGGGGTTTTGCGGGTCGGCGTTGCCGTCGACGTCGATGAAGCCGAGGATCTGGTAGGTGCCGGCGGTGAGCTGGGTGTTGATGCGGAAGGCGGTGAGCGCCTCGGGGTCGGTCAGGTCGACGTCTTCGAAGGCAAAGTCGGCGACCGGGCGGGCGCCCTCGTTGGGGCCGGTGCCCGCGACGTCCGAAGACTTGTAGATCGCGCCCCAGATGGGACCGCGCAACGGGGCTTCGAGGTTGCGGCTGTTGCGCACGGTGCTCGAGGCGTCGAAGGTGACCGTGAAGTAGCCCTGGGCCGCGGCTTCGCTGCCGACCTCGGCGCAGTCGGTCTCGGTCTCGGGGAACTCTTCGGGGATCTCGAAGCGCTGGGCGTAGGGCAGAAAGTCGACCGGGCGCAACGGGTTGATGGGCGACTCGACGGCGTAGGCGATGCGGAAGACGCCGCCCGCTCCTTGGGCGACGACGCGCACGACGCCGCCGCCTTGGGGGTCGTCGTAGTGGAACGGCACGACCCAGGCCGTCGATGAGCCGGGCTCGACCTCTTCCTGGTCGAGCATGTTGTCGACCATGCGCAGCACCGTCTGCTTGAACAGGTCGCCGGCGACGTACGAGGCCGGCGAGCGGGCGAAGGGCAGGCGGCGGCCGTCTTCGGTGATGACCTCAAATGCAACGTCGATGCGCTCCTCGGCGAGCTTGGGCGTGACGGTCAGGCGCAGCCACTCGTGCGGCTTGAGGTGGAAGTCGCGGAAGTTCTGGCCGGCGCTCTCGGTGACGCCGTAGGCGCGCTCGACGAAGAAGTCGAACTCGTCGCGGCCGAGCTCGAACCAGACGGTGCCGGCGATGGTCTCGTAGGGCTCGCCGCCAAAGGCCGGGGTGTTCAGCTCGCCGTCGCTCAGCGAGGTGCTGGGCGTGTTGAGCGTGATCGAGAGGCGCAGGTCGGCGGCGGTGGCTTCGATGCGGAAGTCGAGGCTGCCGCCGTTGGGCGAGCGGGCGCGGTATTCGAGCCACCAGGGCTGCACATCGCCCGGGTCGCGGGCGCGAAGCTGCTCGGATTGGGTGATGGCGGCCTGCACGGCTTCGATGAACAGCTCGCCGTAGGCCAGCGAGACCGGCACGCGGGTGATCGTGCGCTGGTCTTCGGGGTCGAGGCTGGAGGTGAGGTCGACGCGCACGATGACCTGTTCGTCGGTGCGCGGGTCGGGTTCGACGGTGAGCTGCACGCCCGGTTGCAGGAGGAGCGCCTCGTGGCCCTGGCCGGCGGCGGCCTCGGCGCCGAAGAGGGGCTCGGCGAGGTCGAGGAAGCCGGCGCGGTCGATCGGGCGGGTGAGCGTCATGCCGACGTACTCGATGGGGCGCGCGCGGGGCCGCAGGTCGAGCGCGGCGGGCGCGGGCGCCTCGGGTTCGGGGCATTGCGCGCCGACGGCGGCGTCAGGCGTGGGCGTGGGGGCCGGGGTCTCGGTGTCTTCGCTCTGGCAGGCGAGCGCAAACAGGGCCAGGGCCACCGGCAGGGCGCGAGTCTTCATCTTCACCTCCCGGGTGAGATGGGTGCGCGATCGCAGGGGGTCAGGTCAAGGGGCGGGTTTGGTTTCTGGCTGCCACGCATCGTACTTGGCCGCCGGGCCGGGGCCGGCGAAGACCTGGATCACGGTCATCGGGTCGTCGCCGTTCTGGAAGGTGACCTCGGCGTTGACCGGCATGAAGATGGTGGTCCCGGGCGCGACCGGCGACGTCTTGCCGTCGATGGTGACCTGGCCAGAGCCCGCGATGACAAAGACATATTCTTCGGTGGGGTCGCGGTGCAGGGGCACCTTGGCGCCAGCGTCCATCGTGAGGCGGCCGATCCAGGCGTTATTGCCTTGGGCCAGGGCCTGGACGCGAGCCTTGCCATGGGGCGCGACGCGGACAGGGGCCTGATCGAGCGAGCGTACGGTGGCGGGCGGGCCGGCGAGGGCCGGGGCGGCGAGCAGCGCGAGGGCGAAGACGAGCAGAGCGCGCATGGGGTGGATCCTTCGGGTCATTGCGGCTCGACGAGCAGCCGGTATTCGTTGGTGCCGGGCTCGGCGAGCCAGACGCGGACACGATAATCGCCGGTGGGCGCGGCGGCGGGGATGACGACCTCTTCGCGGTCGTTGACGCCCGTCGAGTCGTCGCGATAGCGGCCGTTGGCGGCGCTGACCTCCAGGTCGATGTCGCCGCGGGCATGCACGAAGTCGGCGCGTACCCGCACGGCGACGCCGCGGGATCGAGCGAAGATGAACCAGTCCTCGAAGCCGGCGCAGACGACCAGCTCGCTCTGGTCGAAGGGCACCGCGAGGCGGCGGGCGTCTTCGGCGGCGTCGTTGGGTTCGATGGGGTCGTCGAAGCACATCGCGGCGCCGAGCTGGGTGGTCAGGTGATAGCGCAGCCCCGCGGGGCAGTCGGCGCAGCGCAGGGCGACGCGCACGTCGGCGACGTCGCCGGTGAACTGGAGCCGCATGGCGTCTCCCGAGCGCACCGAGGGCTGGTCGTCACCGTCGAGGCGCAGCCAGGCGTCGATCAGGGCGCCGTCTTCGGGCTCGATGACCACCTCGCCGCCGACCGGGTTGGGGCGGCGGATGAAGTACCAGTCGATATTAGCCGGGCAGAGCGTGCAGCGGATGTCGGCGCCGCCGCCGAGCGTCGTGGCGTCGGCGGCGCGGTCATTGGGCTCGAAGCGGTCGTCGACGCAGGCGGCGATGGGGGCCTGAAAGCTCAGGCGGTATTCGGCTTCGGGGCCGGCGGTGGCGGCCTCGATCGCACGGGCGTCGACGCCGATCTCGATGCGCGCCGAGCCACCCGGCGGCAGGGCGATCTGGCGGAAGGCGGCGCCGGTGCGGTCGCGCAGAGTGAGGGTCAGGGCGACGTCGGTCGAGGCTTCGATGATGCCGATGGCGCCTTGCGGCAAGAGGTAGACGTCGACGTCGGCGGCGCAGATGCGGGCGACGACCTGCTGGCCGAGCTGGACTTCGGTGCCGGTGGCGAAGGTCTCGTTGGGTTCGTTGGCGTCGGCGCCGCAGCGGGCGGGCGCGCAGAGCAGGTCGGCGTCGAGGCAGAGGGCGAGGCCGCGGTCGACCTCGACGCAATCGAGGCCGCCGGGGCAACCGCCGCCGCCGCAGAGGGCCACGCAGCGGGGGCCGGTGGCGTCGGTCGCCACGCAGAGGGCGGGGCTCTGGCAATCCTCGGGGCCGACGCACGGCGCGCAGACGCCAGCGGGCGATCCGGCGACGCAGCGGCCGGCGAGGCAGATGCGATCGGCGGGGCAGTCGCGGGCGCGGTCGCAGAAGGCGTCGCGCGGGCGGCAGGTGCCGTCGAGGCATTGGCGATCGTCGGCGCAGTCGAAGTCGGCCGTGCAGGGCTGGCGCGGTTCGCACAGGCCCGATCGACAGACGCCGCTTTCGCAGTCGGCGTCGGCGCCGCAGTCGAGGCCGCCGCAATAGCGGCCATCATCGTCGGGCGTGCAGGCGCCGTCGCGGCAGGCGAAGCCGGCGGGGCAGGCGCCTTGCGGGCAGGCGGGCAGGCAGATGGCGCTCCCCCGGGGGCAGACGAAGCCGGCGCCGCAGGGCCGGTCGGCGCTGCACGGCACGCAGGGCAGACCGCGCGGGCCGTCGGCGCACACGAAGCGGTCGAGGTCGCAGTGGCCGCCGGGGCAGTGGCCGTCGGCGAAGCACGCGACACAGCGCGCCTGCTCGGCGAGGCAGCGGGTGCCCGGCGCGCAGGGCGCGGCGCAGGCTTCGGGGCCGCCAACCTCACAGCGTCCGGCGCGGCAGATCGGGCGCTCGGCCGGGCAGTCGGCGTCGGCGCGGCAGGCGTCGACAAACGAGCAGCGGCCGGGCGGATCAAGGCAGCGCGCACCGGTCGGGCAGTCGGCGTCGTCGGCGCAGGTCGGGGCGTCGACGCAGGCGTCGGCGAGGCAGGCGCGGCCAGGCGGGCAGTCGGTGTCGGCGCGGCAGACCAGCGGGCGGAAACGGCAGCGCTCGCCGGGCTGCGGACAGAACGTGTCGATGGGGCAGTCGCCGTCGTCGGCGCAGGGCTCGATGGGCGCGCGGCAGGTCAGGCGCAGGCGGTCGCAGATCTCGCCGGGCAGGCAGTCGCCGTCGACGAGGCAGGCGGCGTCGGGCAGGCGCACGGCGAAGCGATGGGCGGTATCGAGCGGGAAGCGGGTCTCGCCGCCGGCGCCGCGGGCTGTGAGCCAGACGGCGATCTGGGCGCCGAACGGCGCACCGGGCAGCTCGCCACGCCAGGCGCCGTCCGCGCCGCGGTCGAGGCTGGCGGATTGCTCGGGGCCGTCGCCGACCTGCCAGCGCACATCGGCGCGGTCGACGAGGCCGGTGGTCAGCGCAAACACGGCGTACGGGCCGAGCGGGTCGCGGGTGTCGCCGGGCAGCAGCGCCTCGGTGAAGATCGGCGCGTCGGGGGTGCAGCCGAGCAGCGCCGCGACCAGCAGTGGGAGCGCGCGCCGGATCATGGCGGCAGGCAGGTCGGCAGGACGACCGGCGGATCGCCGACGCGGACGGCGGTGCAGGGCGCGCCGTCGCAGTCGCCGTCGTCGGCGCAGGCGGCGAAGCAGACGCGGCCTTCGACGCAGAGCGCGGTGGCGCAGTCGGCGTCGACGAGGCAGGGCCGGGCCCGGTGGGCGCGGTCGCCGAGCAGGCAGAGGCGCGTCAGACCGTCGGGGGTCGATTGCACGCCGCAGACCGCGCCGTGCGGGCAATCGGTGTCGATGGCGCAAGGCTGCGGCGCGCAGGTGCGGGTCACCGGGTCGCAGGGGCCATCGGGGCAGGCACCGCGCTGCAATCGGCAGCCGGGGCGGCAGTCGCCGTCGGCGGCGCAGAAGCGATCGTCGGGGCAGTCGGCGTCGCCCGCGTCGGGGCAGGGTGCGGCGTCGGCGGGGCCCGCGTCGACCGGCTCGGCGTCGACGCTGAAGTCGCGCGGGCGCAGGACGAAGGCGTCTTCCATGGCAAAATCGGGCAGTGTCGGGGCCATATCGATGACCGCCGCGTCCTTCCGCGCCTCCTGGAAGGGCGCCGGGTCGTCGAGCAGCAACCCGCAACCGCCTGCAAAGGCGGCGAGCAGGACGATGAACAGCGCGCGCATGCCCCTGTTATCGACCCGGGCGCCGGGGCAGGTCAAATCCGCCGGGTAGCGCCTTTGCCCGAATCGGGCTAAACCGGATGGGCCGATCGATGGAGCCGCCGATGACCGAGCCCCTGCGCGCCCGCGCCGCCGCCTATTTTCGCGACCTGCAGCATCGCATCTGCACCGCGCTTGAGACCCTTGAGCCCACCGCGCGCTTTCGCAGCGACGTCTGGAAGCGCGACGGCGGCGGGGGGGGCGACTCGCGCGTGCTCGAAGGCGGCGACTTCCTCGAAAAAGGTGGGGTCAACTTCAGCGAGGTGCACGGCGAGCTGCCCGCCGACTTCGCCGCACAGCTGCCGGGTGAGGGCACCGGGTTCTGGGCCGCCGGCGTCAGCCTGGTGCTGCACCCGCAGAACCCCTACGTGCCCACGGTGCACGCCAACTTCCGCATGATCGCCCAGGGCGGCGCCGAGTGGTTCGGCGGCGGGGCCGATCTGACGCCCTACTACCCCGAAGAAGACGATGTGCGGCATTTTCACCGCACCTTGCGCGACGCCTGCGCGGCCCATGACCCGCGCTTCCACCCCGAGTTCAAGGCCTGGTGCGACCGCTACTTCTACCTGCCGCATCGCGAAGAGCCCCGCGGCGTGGGCGGCATCTTCTTCGACCACCTGACGCCCGAAAAATGGGGCCACGACCTCGAAGCGCTGTTTGCCTTCGTGCGCAGCGCCGGCGACGCCTTCGTGCCAGCGTATCTGCCCATCGCCGAGAAGCGGCGGCACCAGCCGTACGGCAAGCGCGAGCGCGCGTTCCAGTGCTGGCGGCGCGGGCGCTACGTCGAGTTCAACCTGATGTATGACCGCGGCACGATCTTCGGGCTGCGCACCAAGGGGCGCATCGAGTCGATCCTGATGTCGCTGCCGCCGGTCGTGCATTACCGCTACGACCATCGCCCCGAGGGCGCCGAAGCGCGCCTCGCCGAGTTCCTCGTGCCTAGAGACTGGGCGGCGGATCCGAGTTGAACTCGCGGCGCGTGGCGTTGAACAGCGCGGCGATGATCATCAGCAGATGCGTGGCCGGCACGGGCTTGGGCAGGCAGCCGATGCACCCGGCCGCGCGCGCGGCGTCATACATCTCGTGCGGCGGGTGTCCGGTGATCGCGATGATGGGGATGTCCGCGGTCTCGGGGTCGGACTTGAGCACTCGACAGCAGGTGAGGCCGTCGAGGTGCGGCATCGAGATGTCCATCAAGATGAGGTCGGGCCTTGTCGCCCGGGTGAGGTTGAGGGTCTCGAGGCCGTCTCGGGCTTCGGTCACGCGCAGGCCACGCTTGCGGAGAAGCCGGCTGAGCACGCGCCGGCAGATTGGATGATCATCAGCAATCAGAACGTGCGACATGATCATTCCTCACATTGCTGTTTTTATACTTTGAAACGCCCGGTTAATTTGCAAGTTTTGCACCCACCCAAACCGCTCATTCCTCTCGAATTCGTGGCCTGAGGGTAGCGGATCGGCAACGGCGCTGGGTGTCATGTCACGAAATCGTGCGTTCAGCGCCCTGTTTCCATGATGTGACGTCTTCGTCCTCGCGCGCGGCAGCAATGATCGGCAGCAGCGCCGACGCCGCCGCGTCAGGAAGCCCACAAGACACCGCATCGCGCCGTCGCTTTGGGGTCATCAGTCAAGACGCCGACGCTTGCGCGGCGTCAGCAAGTGGGGCCGGGGTGTCAGCAGACCGCTGCTCGCCATTGAGGCGCAGGCGATGACGCGAAATACTCTGCTCATATGTTCAGCATTGAGCAGCTTCGGGCCGTTGGGACGCCGGCACCGATTCAGCGAACGCTCTGGTCCGGGGTGCGCAGCCTCGACGCGCTTTTTGGCGTCGAAGGTTTGCAAAGCGGGCAGTGCGTCGAGTGGGTGGGCGCGCCCTCATGCGGCAAGACCGGGCTCTTGCGGGCGCTGGTCTCGTCGGCGCGCCGGCAGGGCGTGGGCGTGGCGATCGTCGACGCCGGAGCCGAGCTGCTCGCCGCCGATTGGGTCGAAGACGCGCCCGGCCCGCTCTGGGTGCTGCGCCCGCCTTGTCGCGACGAGGGCGCGTTCTGCGCCGAGGTCACCCTGCGCACCGGCTGCTTCGGCCTGGTGGTGCTCGACGGCGCGCCGCCGCTCGATGGCACCCTGGGCGTGCGCCTGCAGCGGCTGGCCCGCAAGGCGGCGGCCACGCTGCTCTTGGTGCGCGGCCCCGACGAGCGCGCCGGCGGCGGCCGGGTGCACCGGCGCTTTGCCTTCCGCGCCGCGGTGCTGCCCGCCGACGATCCGCTCGCCCGCCGCGCGCCGCTGACCTGGGCGGTCGAGGCCACCCCCACCCGCGGCCACGAGGCCG
>JAGQJJ010000327.1 GCA_020430675.1 Myxococcales bacterium | reverse complement strand
TCCTTGTCGACGCGCTGCTCGAAGAAGGCCATGTCATCGGCCCGCTCATCGAGCAGCGTGGTGAAGATCGACTTGAGGAAGTCCTCGGCGAGCTGCACATCGTCGTTGAGGTCGGCAAACGCGATCTCGGGCTCGATCATCCAGAACTCGGCCAGATGCCGCCGGGTGTTCGAGTTCTCGGCGCGGAACGTGGGCCCGAAGGTATAGACATCGCTCATCGCCAGGCAGAAGGCCTCGACGTTGAGCTGCCCCGACACCGTCAGGTGGGTCGACTTGCCGAAGAAGTCCTGCCCGAAATCGACCTGCCCGTTGGTGATGGGCAGGTTCGCCAGATCGAGCGTCGACACCCGGAACATCTGCCCCGCGCCCTCGGCGTCGGCGCCGGTGATGATCGGCGTGTGCACCCAATAGAAGCCGCGCTCATGGAAGAAGCGGTGCACCGCCATCGCCAGGCAATGCCGCACGCGGGTCACCGCGCCGAACAGGTTGGTGCGCGGCCGCAGATGCGCGTTTTCGCGCAGATACTCCAGGCTGTGGCGCTTCGGTTGGATGGGATAGGTCTCCGGATCATCGACCAGCCCGACGACGTCGACCGCGTCTGCGCTCAGCTCGACCGACTGCCCCTTGCCCTGCGAAGCGATCAGCGTGCCAGTGACCCGCACCGCGCAGCCGGCGGTCAGGCGCAGCACATCGTCGGCGTAGTTGGCCAGCGTCGCGGGCGCCACCACCTGCAGCGCATCGAAACACGAGCCATCGTGCACGTTGATGAACGACAGGCCGGCCTTCGAATCCCGCCGGGTGCGCACCCAGCCTTCGATGGTCAGCTCGGCCCCGACCTTGTGCGTGCCATCCAACGCCTTTGCGATCCGCGTGCGGGTCATCGCCGCCTCCCTTGCTTCGAGCGCGCCAGTATAGCCGCCGCGCCTTTGCAGGCAACCGCTCTCACCGTGCGCCGCTGTCAGCAGCGATCAGCAGAGATCCAAATGGGCTCGATCTGAACACCCGTTCGGTGTCGAATGGAATTGGACCGCAGCGAGGGAGGCGCCCATGGCCCGACCGATCGCGCTCTTGGCCCTGGCCCGCAAAGTACGTGAGCGGATCTGCTGCGCGTCGCGATCCAGCGCCATCTCTGGCCTTGCTCGCTCTCGGCCAGTTCGCTGTACCACCAGTACTGCTTCACGCCCTCAAGCTCCGCGAGGCCAGATATGGCGCAGTCTCCCGCCGCTCGCGACGATCGCTCACGCACTTTTCGGGCTGGCCATCGGCCTCGGCTGCGTTGAACCGCCCGACCGCATGTTCCTGCGGCCCGACCTGCGCCCCGGCGCGCCCCCGCTCGACGCCTCGCCGGCCGAGGTCCGGCCCGACAGCGAGCCCGTCGGCGACCGCGATGACCCTGACCACCCGATGGCCGACCAGGGCGTTGAGCCCGCCGTTGACGCCGGGCAGGACGGCCGCGATGGCGCCCCGCCGGGGCCGGTCGAGCCGCCGCCCGATCCGATGCTGGTCGGCCCCTTCGGCCCCGATCCCCGCCGCTGCGATGGCGACGACGCCTACATCCCTCCGCTCGACCGCTGTCTCTCGGCCCGGCGCGTCGACGACCTGCCCGCTGACCGTGCCGGCCACGCCGCGCTGCCGCTGCTCGATGGCCAGGTGCTGGTGGTCGGCGGCTTCGGCGCCAGCCTGAGCCCGGTCGATGTGCTCGGCGGCACCGCGGTCTACGCGCCCGCAGAAGACCGCTGGCATCGTGGCCCGGTGCTGCTGCGCGCGGTGAGCGAAGCGGCGTTGATCGCGCTCGATGACGGCACCGCGTTGGTGCTTGGCGGCCGCGGCGAGGTGGTCGAAGCGCGGGTGCAGCGCGTGCTGCCCGAAGCGGGCGGCTGCGAAGAGGCCGGCGCGCTGGCCACGGCCCGTCGCGGCGGCGTGTCGTTGCCGTTCGGCGACTCGGTGGTGGTCATCGGCGGCCGCAGACGCGACGGCCAGCCGCTGGGCGCCGAGCTGTTTGACCTGGACGAAAAGAGCGAGCCCCTCGGCCCCATGGGGGTGCCGCGCGCCGAGCATGTGGCCCTGCGCACGCCGATGGGCGAGGCGCTGGCCTTCGGCGGCCGCGACGCCAGTCAGCGCGTGCGGTTTGCGCCCGAGCGGCTCGACGCGCGCAGCCGCGAGTGGGTGGCGGTGCCGGGCCCGGCCGAGTGGGCCTTCGCCGAGGGCGCGGCCGCGTCGGTGCCCGATGGGGTGATCTTTGCCGGCGGCGTCGATGAAGAAGGCCACTGGTTGCAGCGCGCGGGGCGACTCGACCCGGTGACGGGGCGCTGGGAGGCCGTCGGCGGCCTGATGGCGCCGCGCGCCGGCCTGACGCTGACGCCGATCGGCGGGGCGGGCGCGGCGCTGGCTTTCGGCGCGGGCGACGATGAGCCGGCGGTCGAGCTGTACGTGCCCGAGGGCCGCCGCTTCGTGACCGCGCGGGTGCCCGCCGAGGTGCTGGCCGATCGCATCGAACACGCCGCCAGCGCGTTGCCCGACGGCGCGGTGTTGATCAGCGGCGGACAGGCCAGCGGGCGCCCCGTCCGGCACGTGGTGCGCCTGGCGCTCTACGCGCCGCGGGAGGTTGATCCCATGATTGAGCGCGAAGAGTGACTGTGTGGTTCAGATTTTTGCCACACCCGGCGCGGTCGCCAGCGTCCAGGTCAGCAAATAGCGGCCCTGCCCATGCGGCGGCACCGTCTCGGTGCGCACCACGAAGCCGTTGGCGTCGGCCTCGGTCGGCCCGTCGGTCCCCTTGGTCTCGATGGTGATCGTCGCCTCGGGCACCTCGCTGACCGGCACGCGCTCGGTGATGCGCACGGTCTGCGGCTCGGCGCCCAGGTTGCTCAGCGAGAGCACCACCCGGGTCTGAACGCGGCGCCATTTGTCGACGCGGTCGACCTGGGCCGGCGTGCGGGCCACGTCGCGCACCGCGCGCAGCGCCTCGCACGGGCCGAAGCCCAACTCGAACGGCGCGCCCGACGCCACGTAGAGCAGGCGCGTCCAGCCGACGACGCCCGCCTCGCGCACCAGCTCGACCGGGCCGGCGAGCAGCGGGTGCGGACCCGCATGCCGCGCCTCGACGCGCAGATGCACCCGCGCGTCGACCTCGGCCATCAACACGCGCTCGACGGTCGGCTTGGTCTCGAAAGCAAACAGCGTCGCGAAGTGTGGACGGCCATCGCCCATGATCGTGACCGGATGGTCAACTGAGAGCGTTCGAACCTGCCCACCATCGTCGACGCCGGGCAGCGCGACGGTGTCCGACGGCGGGCCGCCGCCCCCGCTGGGGCCGGTGTTCTGCACCTCGACCTCGCGCATCTCGACCGCCACCTGCTCGCTGCGGCGTTGCGCCGCCAACAGATCATCAGCCAGCAGCGGCGGCTCGGTGCCGAGCGCGCTGCGCGCCGTCGAGACCGAGAGGCGCACGTCGGTCCAGTCCTCGCCGGTGCGCTGCCAGATCGCCGCCCGGCTCTCGATGCGCAACGTGTCGTCGGCACCGAGCCGCGCTTGATGCAGCGGGCGCCACAGCGCGTTGGGCACGGTGTAGACGACCGCCAGCGCGATCTCGCCAGCGGCGGCGACCTCAACGTCCAGCTCGACGTGCGCGACGACGTGCTGATCGGGCCGGTCATAAGCCGCCCGCCGCGCCGAGGCGCGGGCCAACTCACGCTCGGCATCTTCGAGGGCAAAGCGCGCGTCGAGGGCTTGATCGGCCAGGGTGCGACCGCGACCGAACAAGTCGGTGAACGTCGCCGCCCAACCCTCGCGATCGGCCAGGCCCCACGACACGTCCTCGGGCAGCTCGGCGGCGCTTCGGCTGAGAATCTCGCCCACGCGCGCATAGGCGTCGCCCGCTCGCGCGCCGGCGTCGAAAGCGCGCCGGCGCTCGATGGCGAGGCGGCGCAGATCATCGTCAAGGGCGCGCACCGCCTCGGGTTTCTCGGACCGGCGCACGCGCAGCGCCCGCCGCACACGGGCGTCGGCGACGCTCGCTTCGCCTGCGGTCGCCTCGGCGCGCAGCGACAGGTCTTGCAGCACCGGCGCCACGTCGGCGACCCGCAGGCGATGCCGGCCCGCGGCCAGGGTGATCTGGCCTTCGCGCCGCACCATCGCGCGGTCTTCCAGCAACGTCACCGCGACGACCGGCGCGGCCAACGCGAGGGCTTCCGCGGGCGGCGGCAATTCGAACTCTTGCATGCTCAAGCCTCCCGCCGGTTGCCGCCGACCAACTCGTGGTTGGCGTAGATCTTCACCACGTACGTCGCCGCCAGCGCGCGCTTGGAGTGCGGCGCGACGGTGACCAGCCAGCGGCGACCGCCGGCGATGGGCCGACCCTGGCGCGCCTGCGTCCAGTTCTCCCACGGCGGCTCGACGGCGGTCTCTTCGACCACCACCTCGGCGCCCTCGGCGGCTTGCGGAATGCGCTCGCGCACCTCGCACGGCGCGGCGCGACCCAGGTGGTTGGCCAGCTCGATGTCGAGCGTGTGGCGCAGCTCGGTCATCGCCACCACGCGCTCATCGCTGCGCGCCTCTTCAAACCGGGCGTTGCGCGCGCAGCGGATGCCCTGCTCGACGCCCAGCCCCAGCTCAAAACGCGCCTGCGGGCCCACCGAAGGCAGCGCGCTCGACAGCACATAGGCGCCGTCGACGTAGACATCAACCGGCCCGGCGAGCATCGGGGCATGCGTCGGGTTCTGCAGGCGCGCCAGCCGGAAGACATGCGTCGACTCGCGCGGCACCACGACGTAGTGCAGGTCGCAGGGCATGGCGCGCACGCCAAGCGGCACCGAGTGCCAGGCACCGTCGCCGGGCACTTCAACGCGGGCGTCGGCCGCGTAGGCGTAATCAAAGCGGTCGGCGCTGCGATCGACGGCCACCGCCGATGCCGGCAGAGAAAGTCGTTCGATCTCGCGGGCCTGCATCTCGGCGAGGCGCACGATCGCGGCCGGGTCGAAGTCGACGCGGCGCCCGCAGGCCTGCAGGCTCTCGCGATAGGTCTCGGCCAGCGACTCGGGGCGCAGCATGCCGCGGCGGGCGGCGTCATCATGGGCGCCAAGGCGCAGCCGGGCGAAGACCACCGCGGCCTGCACTTCGATCGGCGGCGCCGCGCCCCGCGCGCGACCAAAAGCCGGCGCGGCCGCCGGCATCGGGGGCGGCATGCCCCCCGGCGCCGACGCCCGACGCTTGGCCATCGCCCGCGGCATGGGCGCCGACGGTGGCGGTGCCGCCATCTCGGCCGAGGCGCCTTCGCGCAAGTACTCGCCGGCCTCTTCATCGGCGGCGAAGTCATCGTAGGCGCCGCTGTCATCGGGCGTGACCGCCGCGCTCCACGCGGGCAGCGCGGGCGTGCCGAGCGGCGCGGGCGCAACAAAGCCGCTCGCGGGCG
>JAGQJJ010000326.1 GCA_020430675.1 Myxococcales bacterium | reverse complement strand
CGCCTCGACCTGCACCGTCAGTCGCCAACGCCCGCGGGGCTTCACGTCGACCACGACCGGCGCCGGCGGCGCCAGCGCCAGGGTCAGCCACATGCCATCGACCGCCACCCGCGGCGACCCGCGCAGCGCCGCGCCCTCGAGCCCGGCCAGCGCCCGGGCGCCAGGCAGAAAGACGAACAGCTCGGGCGCCTCGCCCGGCGGCGCGACGCACACCGCGCCGCCATCGGTGACATCGACCGACGGACAGCCCACAAAGCGCCCATCGACCGGCTCGGGCGCGCGGCAACCGGCCAACGCCAGCGCGATCAGCCATGCTGCGCGCGGCGCGCGCCCCGTTCGAGAAGGGTCGACACCGATCATGGCCGCAGTATGGGCCAGCCCCCCTGACAACGCCACCCACCGACACGTCGCGCGTGAGGCGACCGATGGCATGGCATGCCAGATGGCACTCGGATGGCATGAACATCGTGCCATCGCATGACATGGCCTCGCCGCGGCGCCGCGTGATCGTATACCGCGCGACCGCGAGCCTTTCGCTTCGACGTCGGGCCCGATATTCTCCCGTCGACCGCTTTCTGGGAGGGACGCCATGAAGCCGGAAGAGCTGCCGCCGATCATCGGGCTCGAGGTGGTGGGCCGCGGGGTCTATCTGCGGCCGCGCCAGGCCTATTCGTTGCGCAAAGTGCTGTTTCCGCGGGCGGATTATCGCGTCTACGCCTCGCGCGAGACGAACTGCGACTGGGGCGTGCCGGCCGGCTACGCGGTGAACGACAGCCCGCCCATGCCGGGCAAACAGGCGCTCAATCAAATCATCATCGAGGAGTCCTTTGGCCGATTCGAGAAGCGCATGAGCGTCGACGCCAGCCTCACCGTGGGCACCGGGCCGGTCAGCGTTGATGTCAACGCAAGCCAGACCTCGCAGCTGCGCAGCGAAGAAGAGGCGTACTACGCGGTGCGCAGCTCGTTCGTGCCGCTCTGGACGGTCTATCTACCCGATACCACGTCGCTTTCGCCCGCCGACTTCGACCTCGACATCCCCACCCCCTTCTCCCATGCCCACCGGCGCACCTACGAGAAGTTCTTCGACCGCTTCGGCACCCACTACGTACGCCGGGCCTGGGTCGGCGGCAAAGCGACGCTGGCGTTCACCGTCAGCAAGTCGTCGGGCGTCAGCAAGGCCGAGATTCAGGCCGGCCTCAAGTCGAGCTATGGCGGCAGCGCAAACTCCAACGTCGAGCAGAGCCGCGAGAAGCTGCTGTCGAACTCAAGTTGCACGGTGCTCGGCAAGGGCGGCGACGAGCTGGCGCTGGCCGCGCTGAGCAGCCTCGACGAAGCGAAGTACAATGCCTGGCTCGAGACGGTGAAGCAGAACCCGCAGGTCATCGAGATCGAGGTGCAGGGCATCTGGACGCTGATCGACGACGCCGAGAAGGCCAGGGCGCTGATGGAAGCCTACAAGGAGGCCTATACCTTCTCGTCGGTGTCGGCGGTGGTCAACCTGGAGCGCGAGATCTACTTCCTGCGCGACGACGACTTCTTCACCTACCACCTCGACGAAGATCGCAGCAGCGCGGTGCGGCCGTTGGCCGAGATGTGGCCGTCGCTCGCCGCCGCCGAGTTCACCCGCATTGACGCGGCGTTTGGCGGCAAAGGCATGGTCTCGCCCGACGGCGAGGACCTGCGCAACAAGCTGTATTTCTTTCGCCGCCACCGCTTCGTGCGCTTCGACGTGTCGACCGGCAAGGTCGACCCCGGCTACCCGAAGACCATCGCCGAGGGCTGGCCCGGCGTGCCTTTCGAGCGCATCGACGCCGCGCTGAGCATGGGGCCCGACTCGGTCTACCTCTTCTATGGCCAGCAATACGTGCGCTTCAGCCTGAAGCTTGGGCGCGTCGAAGAGGGCTACCCGGCCTCGGTCGCCAAACGCTGGCTGGGGCTCAACTACGACCGCATCGACGCCGCCATCTATTGGGGCAATGCCAAGGTCTACTTCTTCATCGAGGACCAGTACGTGCGCTATGACATGGTCAACTTCCGCGCCGACCCCGGCTATCCGAAGTACCTGGTCGGGCGGTACGTTGAGGACTGGAAGTTCTTCGATTGACGCGGGAGAGCGTGATGTCGACCGATGCCAATGAACCGAAGGCGACCCGGGCCCGCCGTCTCATCAAGCGCTATGCCCTGGGCGGCATCGCGCCAGGCCTGTTGCCTTTTCCGCTGATCGACGCCGGGCTGCTGCTCGGCGTACAGCTCAAGCTCATCCACCATCTGGCCAAGGTCTACGGGGTTGCGTTCTCGAAAGACCTGAGCCGCTCGCTCATCTCCGCCCTGGTCGGCGGCGGCGCGCCCATCTCGCTCGGCGCCTCGCTCGGCAAGCTGGTGCCCGGTTATGGGCAGTTTGTCAGCCCGATCACCGGCGGCCTGCTCGGCGGCGCCTCGACCTATGCGGTGGGCCAGGTCTTCTTGCAGCACTTCGAGTCGGGCGGCACCTTCCTCACCTTCGACCCCGAGAAGGTGCGCGCCCACTACGCCAGCGAGCTGGAGAAGGGCAAGACGGTGGTGCGCGAAAACCTTGGCGGGCTGCGGCCATAGCCGCATGTCGCGCGGCGCGATTGGCGCGGATCGGGCGTCCTGACCGTCATCGCCGTCAGCCATCGGAGGACGCGATGCCCCATACCCGCCACATCATGAGCACTCACGACGATCAGGTCGGCGAAGCCAACACGGTGACCCGGTGTGCTGCGGTCGCAGGCCTTGCATCGGGTCACCCTGCCAGTCGAGCGCGGCTGGCACGGCGACGCCGTTGGTCGGTCAGGGTCGGCAGTCGCCGTTGGCGTCGAGCACGATGCCGTCCGCACATGCGTCCAGCGGCCCGCACTGGCCCGCGCCGTCTTCATGGAACCCTTGCGCGCAGGACGCATCGGCGGCGATGCACTGCCCGGCGCCGTCGCTGCGCTCGGGCGCTTCGCATGCGCCCGGGCAGTGCGCGGCGTCGCGCAGCAGGGTCAGTGCGTAGCGCGCGTCGCCGCCGTTGAAGCGCTCGACGGCCACGTAGAACGTCGCGGCGGCGGCCTCGGCGGGCACGATGATGCGCTCGTAGTCGGTTGGCGTGCGCGCGGCGGTGAGGGCGTCGCCGTTGGCGTCGAACAGCTCCAGGTCCAAGTCCGCCTCGAACGCGGCGTGCATCAGGTCGACGACCACCGTGCAGCCGGCGGGCACGTCGATGCGGGCGACGTCGCGCTCGTCACCGCACAGGATGCCGTCGAGACGGCCGCCGATGGGCAGCGGGCGCGCGTTGGCGAGGCCGTCGTCGCCGTCGTCGCCGTCGCAGGCCAGGTCGGCCAGGCAGTCGCCGATGACGGTCTCGCGGTAGCCGTCGGCGCACTGGTCGGCGGCGACGCAGGCGCCGGCGCCGTCGTCGTGGAAACCCTGCGCGCAATTCGGCGGCGCGACGCAGGCGTCCGCGCCGCCGGCGCGGAAGCCGGGCGCGCATTGCTCGGCGCAGCCGCCGATGCCGTCGTCGAACAGCGGCACGTCGCAGAAGACCGACGCGCGGCAGGTGCCCCACGGGGTGTAATGGTGGTTGCCGGTGCATTGGCCGAGCGGCGTGCAGACGCCGCGGCCGTTGTCCTGGTGGCCGTCGGCGCATTGGCCGGGCAGCACGCAGGCGCCGCCGCCGCCGTCGATCGTGCCCTCGGCGCAGATGCACTGGCCGCCGGTATCGCGCACCCGGCCGCCGACGCAGGCGGCGTCGCGCGTGTCGCAGATGCCGTCGCCGCGGTCGAAGTAGTTGGGCGCGCAGAAGGGCACCGGCACGCACGATCCATCGCCGCCGTCATGCAGGCCGCGCTCGCATTCGCCGACGGGCAGGCAGGGCGCGCCCTCGCCGAGTCCGTTGCCGTCGTGGTAGCCCGGCGCGCAGGTGCCCAG
Source organism: Myxococcales bacterium (assembly GCA_020430675.1). The sequence goes on along the minus strand of JAGQJJ010000326.1, from coordinate 1,483 downwards.
GCCGGTGCAGGTGCCGTCGCCGCCCTCCTGGTAGCCTGCGGCGCAGTCGCCGTCGGTGCAGTCGCCCCGGCCGTCATTTCGCAGGCCGTCGGCGCACTCGCCTTCGGGCAGGCAGGTGCCGTCGCCGCCCTCGTGGTAGCCGGCGAGGCAGTCGCCGTCGGTGCAGACGTCGCCGCCGCCGTCGCGAAAGCCGGGGCTGCACTGGCCGGCGGGCAGGCAGTCACCGTCGCCGCCGTTGTGGTGGCCCGCCGTGCACAGCCCGAGCGGCACGCAAGATCCGTCGCCGCCGTCGTGGTGGGTCGCGGCGCATTCGCCCTCGGGGCGGCAGGTGCCGTCGCCCGCCTCGTGGTAGCCGCGCGCGCACAGGGTGCAGGCGCCGCGGCCGTCGATCGCGTAGCCAAGGCTGCACTCGCCGTCGGGTGCGCATTCGCCGCCGCCGCCGTCGTGGCCATCGAGCGTCACCGAGAAGGCGTAGACGGTCTCGTCCGGGGCGCTGAGCGCGACCACGAAGCGGCCGTCATGGTCGATGGGCATCGCGATGCGGCCGCCGACGGGCAGGGGCAGGTTGATCATCATGTCGGCGGGTCCGAAGGCGGCCACGCGAACGCCGGTGCCTTCGATCGCGAGCAAGGCCGGGCAGGGCGGCTCGGCCTCGAACGCGAAGTGGTCGGCGTCGCCGGGGCAGAGCACGCCATGCTTGACCGCGCCAGCGGTCACCGCCTGCGCCGTGGCCGGGGTGTCGTCGGGCTCGCCGGGATCGTCGGTGGGGCAGGTGAAGCCGACGCAGGCCCCCCGCGTGCCGAGCGTGAAGCCGGGCGCGCATTGGCCCACGGGCAGGCACTCGCCTTCGCCGCCGTCATGTTCGCCGTCGGGGCAGGTGATGGGCACGCAGTCGCCGTCGCTGTCAATCTCGTAGCGCCGGCCGCAGGTGCCCTCGGGCACGCAGCGCCCGTCGCCGTCGTCGTGCTGGCCGTCGGGGCAGGCGGCCTGGCAGCCGCGCGGGCCCACGCCGTCGCCCTCGGTGCCGGCGGGGCAGGCGCCGCAGACGCGGTCACCGGGCGTATTGAAGCAGACCACCGAGGGGTGGCAGCCGCCGTTGCCCTGACGGCATTCGTCGATGTCGACGCACCCGCTGAGCGCCATCGTGTAGCCCGGTCCGCAGCCCATATCGGGCGGCGGCCCCTCGTCGGGCGGTTCGGTGTCTGGGCCCACATCGGGCAGCGGGGGCTCATCGGGCTTCTCGCCGCTGTCGCAGGCCCAGCCGGCCCAGATGAGCAGCAAGAAGCCGACGCGCCGGCCATGGCGGCGGATGAACATGGTCGCTCGACCCCCCGGGCACCTACGGTTGTGTCCCTATCAAGAGTAACGGAGGGTTGGTGACCGAAGCGACTTTTGGCCCTTCAGCCCGGTGAGGCGGTGGGCGGGCGAAGCGCCGGCGTGAGCGTGGCGGGCGCGAAGTCGAGGAACTTGCGGGCGGTTTCGA
>JAGQJJ010000325.1 GCA_020430675.1 Myxococcales bacterium | reverse complement strand
CTGCAAGGCGACGATCGAGCGCCCGAAGACCGACCAGACCAGCGCTGACAGGTAGAACGAGCCTGGCGCCTTCCACTCCAGGTCGTCGAGGTAGGGCACCAGCCCGCGCAGCAGCAGGTCGGCGTTATAGGTGATGCCCGCGGCGTCTTCGTTGTGAAAGCCCTCGGTGCTGAGCGCTGGCCAGCGCAGCCAAAGCGCCAGCCCGGCGAGCAGCAGCAGCGCCACGGCGTCGAGCGCGGACGCGCGCCAGCGCGGCGCGGCGGGCGCGGGCGGCGCAGGCATGGGCGTTTCGGACGGGTCGGTCATCGACAACTCCGCGTGGGGCAGCCGATGCGATACGGTCCCGCGCCGCGTTGTGTCAAGCCGATGGGTGCGCTATCGTGCGCCGCTCTGCGCGCGAGGCGGTGCTCGGTGGATCTCTCGGTCGTCATCCCCATCTACAACGAAGAAGAGAGCGTGCCGCGGCTGATCCCCGAGATCCACGCCGCGCTGCGCCCCGCCGGGCTGTCCTACGAGATCATCTGCGTCGACGACGGCTCGCGCGATCGCAGCTTTGCGGTGCTCGAAGAGATGGCCTCCAACGACCCCGCGCTGGTGGTGGCGCGCTTTCGCCGCAACTTCGGCCAGACCGCGGCGATGCAGGCCGGCCTCGACCTCGCCCGCGGCGACGCGGTCGCGCTGATGGACGCCGACCTGCAGAACGACCCGGCCGACATCCCGCGCATGCTCGAACGCCTCGACGAAGGCTACGACCTGGTCGCCGGCTGGCGCGCCGACCGCAAGGATGCCTTTCTCAACCGCCGCCTGCCTTCGATCGTCGCCAACCGCATCATCAGCCGCACGACCGGCGTGCGCCTGCACGATTACGGCTGCACGCTCAAGGTGATGACCCGCGACGTGGCCAAGGCGCTGCGGCTCTATGGCGAGATGCACCGCTTTATCCCGGTCGTCGCCAACTGGTCAGGCGCGCGCATCTTCGAGATGGCGGTCAACCACCGCGCGCGGCAGTTCGGCGTCTCGAAGTACGGCATCGGCCGCACCCTGCGCGTGGTGCTCGACCTGCTCGTGGTGCTGTTCATCCAGCGCTATCTCTCGAAGCCCATTCAGGTCTTCGGCCTCGCCGGCCTGTTCAGCGGCTTCATCGGCTTTGCCATCTGCGCCGTGCTGGCGCTGCAGAAGCTGATCAGCGGCGAGTCGCTCAGCGACCGCCCGCTGCTGCTGCTCGGGGTGCTGCTCATCATCATCGGCGTGCAGCTCGTCTCGATGGGCCTGATCGCCGATCTGGTCGCCCGCACCTACCACGAGTCGCAGGACAAACGGCCCTACGCGGTGCGCACCTTGCTTCAGGGACCGGGCACCGAGGCGCAAGGCGACCCGCCTGCTGATGGCTGATGCCCGGCGCCGCGCCCGGCAGGGCGCGATCGCGCTGCTCGTCTCGGGGGGTCTCCTGGCCCTCGTCTTCTCGCAGATGGACACCGACGCCGCCCTGGCCCGCTTGCGCGAGGCCGACTGGCGCCTCATCGGGCTGTCGTTCGTCCTGTCGTTTGCCGTGCTGATCGTACGCGGCCTGCGGTTCCGGTTTTTGACCAGTCAGTCACCATTTTCATCGGTGATCGCGGCGATCGCCGGCCAGAACTTCCTCAATCGGGTCGCGCCCTTCCGGCTCGGCGAGCTGAGCCTGCCCTATCTCTTGCACCGCACCACCGGCGAGCCGCCGGCCACGTCGCTGATCATGCTGGTGCTGGTGCGCCTCATCGAACTGTGGGCCCTGTTTGTCACCGCGATCGGCGCCGTGCTCGGCTGGTTCGGCGGCGCCGAGGCCGAGCGCGTGGTGCTGCTCGCCGCCATCGCCGCCGCGCTGGGCCTCACGCTGCTGACCTTCCGTCGCTGGCTGGGCCTGGGTCTGCGCCTCGCCGACGCGCTCGCCCGCCGCACCGGCCTCGCCGAGCGCGGTGCGGTGCGCAACGCGCTCGACCGCGTGCACGAAGCGGCCACCGGCGACGCGCGCCTCACCCTGCGCCAGCACGCCGCGCTGCTGCTCGGCACCGTGGCCATCATGGCGCTGCAATTTGCCCTCTACGGCTGCCTGCTGCGCAGCCTGGGCTTTGCCCTGCACCCGCTGCAAATCATCGTCGGCGTCACCGCGGCCCAGGTCGCCGGCGCGCTGCCGGTGCTCAGCGTGGGCAGCGTCGGCACCCATGAGACGGGCTGGGCCGCCGGCTTCGTCTGGGTCGGCCTCGCCCTGCCCGACGCGGTGATGACCGGCGTCTATACCCAGGTGGTCACGCTGGCGTTTGCCGTGGTCTTCGCCGGCCCCGCCGCGCTCTGGTGGGTGCGGCGACGTCGCGACGGATGATTCGGATCGCACGCCTGTAATACATTCCGAGCGATCCCGAAGCAGGAGCACAAGCATGCGATGGATCGGCACGGTTCTCGTCGCGGCCGCGCTGACGGCCGGCTGCGTCGCCGACAAGGTCTCGGCCCGTGGGCCAGACGCGGGCGAGGGCGGGCAGGACGGCGCGGGCGGCGTCGGCGGCAACCCCGATAGCGGGCCCGACACCGGCGGTCCTGACGGCGCTGGCGGCGCGATCGATATGGGCGACCTGGACGCCACGCGCAACGACACCGGCGCCGGCGGCGTCGGCGGCGACATGGGCGCGGGCGGCACCGGCGGCGAACCGGACATGGTGGTCGATCAGGCGATGGTCTAAGGCGTCGGCGGCGCCGAGGCACCGGCCCCCGACCATGAGCAGGTCGCCGTCACCGAGAACGGCCGCTCGACCTTCCTCGCCTGGGCCGACGACCTCGGCGTGCACGTGCGCACCGTCGACCAGGACGGCGAGTACGTGCTGCAAGACGGCGCGCCGCAGGAGTACGTCGAGCAGCCCGAATGGGCCGTCGAGCGCGTCTCGGCGCTCTTTGTCGGCGGCGCGCCCTGGGTCGCTTTTGGCGCCGAGGGCCAGCGCATCGTGGTCTTCCAGGCCGAGCGCCCGCAGTTGACGCGCATCGAGCTCGACATCGTCGGCCGCCCGCTGCTCGCCGCCGCCGGCACCGATCTGATGGTCATCGGCCAGTCGCCCGACGGCGGCGTCGCCTGGCAGATCGTCGACGGCCGCCTCGAGGTCACCGATCCGATCGTCGACGACTCGGGCCTGCCCCGCCCCGACGACGCCGCCGGCACGCGCATCGGCGTCATCCTGCGCTTCGCCGCCGCCCAGCAATGCGTGCTCATCTCGGACGCCGACTGGCAGCCAGCGGGCAACCTGCCCTGCACCGGCAACGACGGGCGCCTCATCTCGACCGGCGATCAGGCCTTCTACACCCTGCGCCAGAAGCAGGGCGTCGCCGACTTCGTGGCGGTGCGCGACCTGTTCGGCGACCCCGACGCGCCCTTCCTCACCTCGGGCTTTGTCACCACCGACCTGATGCGCTACCAGAACGACAGCGCGCGACGGCCGGTGGTCGGCTCGGCGCGCATCGGCGCAAACCGCAACAAGCTGATCTTGCAGCTCATTGGCGTCGAGGGGCTCTGGGAGTCGATCAAGGGCTGGGACACCCGCTTCGACGCCGACTGGCCCTTCGAGCGCACCCGCGCCATCGCCCAGCGCACCCTGCCCGCCCGCGCGCGCCCTGGCCGCTGCGGCGCACCGGCGCGCACCTGCGGCGTGGAAGGCGCCGAGGCCTGCCCCGCCGGCTTCGACTGCGTCAACAACCGCTGCCTCAACGCCAACGCCTGCGACGCGGCCAACGCCTGCGCCGAGGGCCTCGAATGCGTGGGCGCCGTCGGCCCGGTGCAGGCGCTGCTCTTCGTCTGGGATCGCCTGGGTCGCCCGGTCGTGCGCTTCCAGCCGTTGGCGGCGCGCAGCTTCAACGGCTCGGTCTACGACATCGACATCAACCCCGCCTGCACGCCGGTGCCCGAGATCTGCGACGAGCTCGACCAGGACTGCGACAGCCGCGCCGACGATGGTGTGTGCTGCGCCTACCAGGTCGGCGGCATCGACGAGCGCTTTGGCACGGTGCTGCGGGCGACGCAGTTCCTCTTCACCCCGGTGCGCGGCCGCGACGCCTTCAAGGTCGTCTGGCGCATGCCCGACAACGACACTTGGAACGGCAAGGTCTTCTTCACGCCCCGCGTGCAGGTGCCGCGGGATCTGGCCGAGTTCACCGACATCCACGCCGTGCACGCCGCCGAGGGCATCGCGGTGGTCGCGCCGGGCGGCATCACCGGGCTCTTGGCCCACGCGCCCGACAATGGCGGCGAGCCGGGTCCGATCACCTTCTTCTGGCGCCACGCGAGCCGCGGCGACACCGGGCAGGATCCGCCCAAAGAGACCGACCCGTTGCCCTGCAACGCGGTGCTCGCCGTCGAGGTGCTCGACCACGACGTGCCGCGCGAGTCGGCGGTGGTCGTCTGCGAGGACAAGATCATCCGCGCGTTTGCCGTGCAGGGGCACGAGAACATCATCTACGACATGAACGCGCTGGGCCTCGCCAACGGCATCACCTTCAACTGGGCCACCGCGCTGCGCACCTACCCCGAGGTGGGCGCCGAAGACGGTGATGACGTGCACCTGCTGGTCGGCTACACGTCGAGCGAGGGCAACCCGCGCATCCAGCTCTATCGCATGCAGGGCCAGTCCGACGAGGCGCCTTCGATCCAGCCGTTGCCCTCGCCGATCGACCTGATCGAAGGGCAGGACGCGCTCGACCCGGTCTGGCTGCACCGAAGCTGGCAGGTGGGCCGCGCGCCGGTGCAGATGGACGAAGCCGGCCGCGTGCGCCTCGCCTTCGATCAGGCCGACAATCTGGTCTGGCGCGAAGCGCTGCTGACGCCGAACCCGGCGCGCACCGAGTACACGCCGGCCAACTTCCACGTCTATACCTCGGCGCCCATCGAGCCCATCCCCGACCGCGACGAGGCCACCGGCTGGTGGGCCATCGACGTGCGCGGCGACGACAACTACTACAACCTGTGGTCGACCGAGCCGCTGGTCACCTACCAGGGCACGGTGGTCGCTTGGTCGGCGATTCAGGCGCCCTACAGCGACGACCTGTTGTTCATCGCCTCGACCGACCTCGACGGGCGGGCTTGGCGCCTGATCAGCCGCCGCCTGCGCTGCCTCGACCCGCGCTGAATGTTGCCGCTGGTCCTGATCCTGCCGCCGCTGCTGGGCGTGGTCGTCCGCAAGCGACTGGGCGACGTCGGCGCGATGGGGCTGGCGCTGCTGCCGGGCATTTTTGCGACCGTTTGGTCACAAATCGACACTGCACCTGCGGTCGACGCGATCGAGGCGCTGCTGCTGCTTTCGTTGGGCCTGGGCGTCGCGCTTGGCGGCGCGCGCGGCTGCACGCTTGGCTTCCAGGCGGCCGCCTCAGGCGCGGTGCTCGCGCCCTGCCCGTTCGGCGCATCGCTGGGCGCGCTGGCGCTTCTGGTGATCGGCCTCGCCGGCA
>JAGQJJ010000324.1 GCA_020430675.1 Myxococcales bacterium | reverse complement strand
GGCGTGGTGCAGGCCGCCATGGCCAGCGGCAAGCGCGCCATCGCCGCTGGCCCCGGCAACCCGCCGGTGGTCGTCGACGAGACGGCCGACATCGTGCGCGCCGGCCGCGACGTGGTCTTCGGGGCCAGCCTCGACAACAACATCATTTGCATCGTCGAAAAAGAGATCATCGCGGTGGCCGACATCGCCGATGCGCTCAAGCGCGAGATGCAGGCCAACCACGCCGTCGAGGTGCGCGGCCGCGACCTGCAGCGCCTCGAAAAGCTGCTGATCACGCCGGACAACCACGTCAACCGGAAGTACATCGGCAAGAACGCCGCCGAGGTGCTCGGCGACGCCGGCATCCGGGTGCCCGACAGCACGCGCATGGCTTTTGCCGAGGTCGACGAGGGCCACCCGTTCGTGCAGCACGAGATGCTGTTGCCGGTGCTGGGCTTCGTGCGGGTGCCCGACGTCGAAGCCGCCATCGACTGCGCGGTGCGCGTCGAGCACGGCTACGGCCACACCTCGGTGATGCACAGCACCAACATCAACGCGCTCAGCCGCATGGCCCGCGCGGTGAACACCAGCATCTTCGTCAAGAACGCGCCCAGCGCCGCCGGCGTCGGCCTCAACGGCGAAGGCTTCACCTCGTGGACCATCGCCAGCCCGACCGGCGAGGGCATGACCTACGCGGTGCACTTCGCCCGGGCGCGGCGCTGCGTGCTCAAGGACTCGTTCCGCATCGTCTGAGCGGCGGTAGATGCAGCAGACCGATCCCATCCCCGACGGCCCCGCGCTGGGCCTCATCGAGCTGTGCTCGACCGCTCGGGGTCTGATCACCTGCGACGCCATGGTCAAGCGCGCCCCGGTACGCATCGCGCGCGCCGGCAGCACCCACCCCGGCAAGTACACCATCCTGATCCGCGGCGGCGTCGACGAGGTCGACGAAGCCCTGCGCGCCGGCCTGGCGATCGCGTCCGAGGCCCTGGTCGACCAGGTCTTCCTCCCCTACCCGCACGCCGAGTTGGACCAGGTGCTCGCCGGGCCGCTCGACCCGCCGCTCGAAGCGGTCGGTATTCTTGAGGCTTATAGCGTCGCCGCAACCATTCGTGCCGCTGATGCCACACTCAAGGCCGCCGAGGTGCGCGCGCTGCGCATCCGCCTCGCCGATCACCTGGGCGGCAAAGGCCATTTCCTCTTCACCGGCCTGCTGCATGACGCCGAAGCCGGCCTCAAGGCCGGCCGCGAGGCCATCGGCAAGGGCCTTCTGGCCGGCTGCGAGCTGATCGCCCGCCCCCACGCCGACCTGGTGACCGCCATCGCGGGCTGCTAGCCGGTGACCCGACGGCCAGACAAACGATCCCTCGGCCCCCGGCCTGCTCTATACTGGCCCCTCTGCAGGCGCGGCGCCCTGCGCCCGCGCGGCGCCGCTTGAGGTCGGCCGAATGTTCGTGATCGAGGCCATCGCCCTGGGCACCGCCGCCGTGGTCGGCTTCAAGGCCTGGCGCGCCCGACGCGAAGGCGCCAAACCGGCAAAAGTCGCGCCCCGGCGCCTCGACCCCGCCCTTGAGACGCCGACCGAAGCCACGCCCTGCCCAAAGCTGATCGACGCCCCCGTCATGGCCAGCAGCGCCGGCGCCGTACTCTCTCAGGCCGGCAGCATGCTCGCGGCGCCCGCCCTCAGCCTGGTCAGCCTGCCCCTGATCGTGGTGCCCGCGGTGCCCATCTTCCGGGAGGCCTGGCACAGCGTGGTCAAACGCCGCCGCGCCGAGTTTGTCGTGCTCGATGCTGGTCTGGTGCTGCTGGGCATCGGCATCGGCGCCTTCTCCCTCGGCGCGGCCGGCGTGGTCGTCTACCTGTTGCCGCAGCGCATCAACAGCCGGCGCACCTGGCGCCTGCAACACGCCAAACGCCGCGCCGATGAAGCCGACCGCGCCTGGCTTGAGGTCAATGGCGCCGAGGTCGAGGTCGACGGCCAGGCGCTTCGCTTCGCTGACATCATCACCGTGCGCGCGGGCGAGCGCGTGCCGGCCGACGGCACCATCGTCGACGGCCGCGGCCAATGCGACGCGCGCCCGGTGCATGGGCGACTCGCGCTCGACCTGGCGCAGCCCGGTCAGCCGATCGTCGCCGGCAGCCGGATGACCACCGGGCGCATCCAGATGCGCGTCTACCAGACCGGCGAAGCGACCACGGCCAGCCGTTTCACCGCCAAACCGGTGCCCGAAGAGACGCTGGAGCGCATCGGCGAGCGCAGCGTGCGCATCGCCAACGGCACGGTGGCTTTCACGCTGCTGACGACCGGCTTGACCGCGCTGTTGCACGATCGGTCGGCGGCGGTGGCGGCGATCGGGGTCAACGCGGCCGGCGCCTATCGCCTGACCAGCGCTGTGCTGCTCGACGCCTGGCTCGCCCGGGTCGGCCGCGCCGGCTTTGCGGTCAACGACGGCCGCTCCTTTGAGCTGCTGGCGGGCGTCAGCGCCATCCTGCTTGATGCGCGCGCCCTCACCGAGCCTGAGCGCCTCGTGGTCGGCCGCGTGCAGGCGACCGGCGACGTGTCATCGGCGCGGCTGCTCGAGGCGGCGACGCACCTCTTGCGCACGACCGGCACGCCCGAAGCCCAAGCGCTGATCGAATCCTTGCTGGAGCGTGGCGGCGGCACGGCGGCGCGGCTGACCGTCGTGGAACCGGCGGCCGGCGGCTTTGCGGGCGCGGTCGACGGCTGCCCGGTGGCGGTGCGGCCGCCGGACGAGGCCGAGCGTCACGAACACGGGCGCTGGCTCAACGACGTGCGCCGCCGTGGCCAGACCGCGTGGGCGGTGCACATCGAAGGCGCGCTCGCCGGCTTCATCGCCTTTTGCGCGCCGCTGCGTGAGGGCGCCATCGAAATGGTCGCCGCGCTGCGACGGCTGCACATCGAGACCTGGCTCATCGGCGCCGACGACGAAGACGCCCTCGCCCCGCTGGCCACCGCCCTCGACATCAGCCAGGTCTTCAGCGGCGTCGACGCTGACCGCAAGGCCGGGTTGATCGACGTGCTGCGGCAGCGCGGGCACATGATCGCCTATGTGGGCCAGAGCTTCGCCGACTGCCCGGCCATGGCGGCGGCCGATCTGGCCCTCACCGATGGCTACGCGCCGCCCGCGGTGCGCGCCCGCGCGCATATTGTCGGCCCGCAGGTGACCCATCTGGCCGCGCTTATCGAGTCGGCGCGCGCCTATCACCGCGCACAAGGCAAGGCGATCACCGTGGCCCTGGGCACCGAGATGGCCGGCTCTTTCGGCGCGATCCTCTTCGGCTATGGCGTCATGACCGCCATGGCGCTGCAGGTCGTGTCCTTGGGCGCCGGCCTCAGCTTCGCCGCCCGACCGGGGACGCTGCAACCCCCTGAAACAAAAACGGAAGAGGACGCCAAGATCCACGCGCCGAGCGCCGGTCTGGCCCCCGCCGCGAGTCGCTGACCGCGCGGTCACACCATCAGCAGATCGAGAAGCGCTTCCGCCGTCGCCCGCGCGTCGGCGAGGCCCTGGCGCGCGCCGCGGGGGCTGCCACCGATGCTCTCGCGCCCGCCCCAGCCGTGCCCCAACGCCCGCCAGGCATGATTGAGGCCCTCGGCGCCAAAGAGACGCCGCGCCGTGTCGACATCGGGGCAGCCCACCGTGACCCGCCCAGCGCGGGCGGCAAAGCTCACGACCACCGGCGCCAGGCGATACCACTGGTCGAAGCCCCAAACGGCGCTCTGGACCACCAGCACGCGGCCGGGGTCCGCCGCCGCCAGCTCACCCCGTCGGACGGGCAGCGCAAAAGGCTCGGCCGCGACGTCGAGCGCCCGCCCATCGCGCGCGAGCAATGCCACCACACCGTCGAGCGCCTTGCGCCGACGATGCAGGTCCGACTTGCGCACCCGCTCGCGGTCGGTCGCGGTCAAGCCATCGCGCAGCAGCCGGCACATCGCCGCGACCGCGGTCTGAAACCCCTTCGCGCTCTGGCCCAGATGCGGCTGCTGGTTGAACCAGGCGAGCATCTCGCCCTCGGGCGTCGCGAGCAGATCGCGGCCGATGGGATCCACGTCGTAGGCGTCGACCAGCTCATGAAAAGACGTCGGGATCGCCGTCCGCGGCACCAGGCCGGCAAGCGCGACGATGGCCAGCGTCGCGTCCGCGTCGGGCGTGCCGGTCACCACAAAGCGCGGATCGGCGGCGCGTTCGGCGTACAGATCGCGGCAGGCGCGAATCGCCACGCCCTCGCGATGACTCTCTTCGCCATGATGATCGAGCGCCAGCGGGCCCAGCACCGAGCCGTGCTGGCCAAACGCGCACTCGATGGGCTCGAAGCCAGCGTCGCGAAGACGGCGGGCTTCGTCGAAGTCATTGGTGAATCGGATCTCGACGGACTGCATCGCGCCATGAAAGCGCGCCGGCCGCCGCGCCGCAACCGCCGCTCGTCAGAAAACTGAGATCGCCGGCCGGTCGAGGCTCGCAGATTCTTGAGCCGGGGCTGCGCCGCCGCGGGGCCTGCGGACCCAGCGACACTTGGTCCGAAGCTTGCTATGCTCCGCCGCGATGCGTCGTCTTCTCCCCTTCATCGCGCTGCTTCTGGCCCTCGCCGCCCCAGCGATGGCCGCGCCGCTCGACGACGCCCGCCTCGCCCATCAGACCGCCGAAAAGACGCTGGCCGCGCTCGACCAGAAGCGCGCCGAGCTGGATCGCCAGCACGAGCGATTGGCGGTCGAGATCGAAGCCCTCAAGACCAAGAACGACAACCCGCTGCTGCCCGGCGTGCGCTCGCCGCGCCTCGACGCGCGGCTCAAGGACGCGCGCGCCCTGGCCGAACGACTCGGCGCGCTCGACCGCGAGGTGCGCGACGCAAACGCGCAGGTCGAGCAGACGCGCGAGTCGTTGCGCGATCACCTCGACGCCGAGCTGGCCCATCTGCGGCTGACGCTCGCCGAGGCCGACGCCGCCGATCGGCGCGCCATCTTCGAAGCGATGCGCGCCCTGGTCGACGAGCGCGGCGCGCTGGCCGCCGCCGCGCCGGCGCCGTCGACCGTCACCGCGACCCTGCCCACCCCGCCCGATGATGAGATGGCCTCGCCCGGCGAGCTGCGCGAACTGGCTGACGAAGCGGGCGACCACGCAGAGCAGGTGCGCCGGCAGCTCGACACGCTGGAAGAGCGCCTTGGGGCCCTTGAGGAGCGTCGGCGTCTGGTGCGCGCGGCGCTGGCCTTCCAGCGCGATGACAGCCTGTTCGGCCAGGACGAACGCAACCGTCGCCTGGCGCGGCGCACCGAAGGCATCGGCACGGCGGCGCCGGTCGCGGGCGGGCAGAACCGCGGCGACAACGCGGGCGGCGGCGGGGAGGTCGCCGCGCTCGACGATGCACCCAAGACGCCGACGCCGGCCCCCGGTGAAGCCGCCGAGTCCCCGCCCCAGCGCTTTGCGGGTGACGAGAACCCGCCCGCGCAGGACAACGCCGATCCTGA
>JAGQJJ010000323.1 GCA_020430675.1 Myxococcales bacterium | reverse complement strand
CGACGCAGACCTCGCGTCGGCCGCCCAGGTCTCCGCGCACGGCAGCTCGGCGGGATAGTCATCGGGCGCGAACCACCGCAGCACGCGGTTCAGGAACTCGGGCGGGGCGACCCAGACGGGCGTCGATGGCAACATCTGCTGGGCCAGCCCGTTGGCGAGCAGGGTGCGCAGCATGGTCTCTGCGTATGCCTGCGCGGCGGGCGGCGGCACGGCGTTGCCGATCGCCTTCCGCCAGCGTGCGACGCTGGACTTGCCCTTGCGCCTCTCGGCGAGCTTTGGTGCGCCCGCGGGGTTGAAGCCTTGCAGGGCGTACAACTCCAGCGTGGTCAGCGGCCGGTGCATGCAGCCGTCGTGCGGCGAGATGATGATCGGCACCCACTCGGGCCAGAAGTCCGGGCGGCTGCTGAGCCGCGTCTCGGGGACGGTGAACGGGCCGTTGGTCGGCCACGACTCGCCGATGATCGTGGGGGCCGGGCTGCTCAGCTCGACGACGCCGTGGGCGCCGCCGAACGCGGCCTGGACGCGCACGTCGGGCACGCTGAAGCGTCCGCTGGTGGGCCCGGCCTTGGCAGTCACGGTCGCCGCGGGCGTCTCCAGAGGAGCAACGCCGTAGGTGCCCTCGAACGCCCGCCCGACGCGCACGTCCGGCACGCTGAACGCGCCCGTGCTCTCCCGCGCAGAGGCGGTGACGGTGCCGGCGGGGGCATCGAGCGGTACGACGCCGTAGGTGCCAGCGAAGGCTTTGCCGACGCGCGGGTCCGGGGTCGAGCCCGAGCCGGGCGTCCAGATGTCCGACGACGCGACGATGGTCTGGCCGGGCTCATCGAGGCGGCCGACGCCGAGCGTGCCGTTGCGGTAGCTGGCCGTCGGGCGCGGGTCGGGCACGGCCTGGCCGCCGCTGTCCCAAACCGATGACCGCCCGACCACCGTCGCTGCGGGCGCGTCGAGGCCGCGCACGCGCAACGTCACCGAGTTCTCGGGCAATGACATCCGCGGGTCGACGGTGCTGAGCGCGCCGGCCTGGATGTCCATCGTGCCGGTGACGGTCCGCGCGGGCAGCTCTGGATCTGCGACGTGGTACTTCGTCGTGTGCCGACCGGGGGCGTCGCTGAGGCGCGGGTCGACCGTGCTCAACGCGCCGCTGCCGACCCGCGCGCTGGTGACCGTGCGAGCGGGCTGCTCGGGGTCGGCGACGTGGTACTTGCAGGTGTGCCGGCCGGGCGAGTCGCTCAGGCGCGGGTCGACGATCGAGTAGCCCCCGCCCCCTGGCGTCGCGCCGGAGGTGACCGTCGGCGCCGGCTCATCGAGGCGCAGCACGCGATAGACGTTGTTGAAAGGTGTGCGGTCGACGCGGAAGGTATCGGGCGCCCACGCACGCAGGTCACGCCAGTCGCCGCCGGCGGGCACCAGGGCAAGGCGCAGCCAGGTCTTGAAGTCGAGCTTCGGCAGCGCGTGCATCGGCCCCGCCGCGGGGTCGAAGGGCAATGGCAGGCGCAGGATCTCATCGCCGAGCGGGCGCATGCCTTTGTTCGGTGGCTCGTAGAGGAAGGGCGCGACCTGCTCGACGTGGCGCGCGACCAGCAGATACCGCCGACGGTTGGCGGCGAGCCCACCGACCTCACCGCAGTTGTGGACAGTCTCTTGCGTCGCGTAGCCAAAGGCATTGAGCAGCGCGATGACGCGGTCGAGCAGGTCTCGACCCCGCTGCAAGATGCGAGGCACGTTCTCCAGGATGATCAGCTTCGGCCGCTCGGCGAATGCCTCCAGGGTCAGCCAGACGCCACGCGCGACCAGGCGGTTGAGCGCGCGGTATGGCTTCGACTCCGACTTGCGCCGCGAGAGCAGACCGCTGAAGCCCTGGCAGGGCGGGCTGAGGAAGACGACGTCGGGCGTGCGGGTCGCCGCCCGTGCGATGTCGCTCGGCATCGCCTCGCGCCAGCCGTCAGGCGGCGGGCGGCCGTGGAAGTCGGCGTAGTCTTCGGCCGTGAACAGGTCGAGCACCGTGCCGGGCGTGCCGGTCAGGCGGGTGTAGTCTTCGATCGCGAGCGGGTCGCAGTCGATGCCGCCGACGTTGACGAAGCGGCCTGAGAGCCCGCCGATCTCGGCGCGGGCGGCCCCGAAGCCGAGGGCGCCACCGCCGATGCCACAGAAGAGGTGCAGCACGCCGAACTCGTGTTCGACGGGTGCCAGTCGCTTACCCATCTGCCCTACTCCCGGAGACGCGCTCGACTTGGAGCACGAAGGCGGTGACCAACCCGCGGCACGCGCGGGGCCACCGGGCGATGACGTCGGCCGCGCAGAGGGCGGCAAGGGCAGCCTTGGTGACGTGATCGGAGTAGCCCGAGACCCGGGCGACGTCGGCGATGCGAAGCGGCGCGGTCACCCGGTGGTCGGGGCTGACCTCGGGATACCGCGTCCGCGCCTCGTCGGGTGACAGCGCGAGGCGTCGCAGCGCCTCGAACACGTTGGCGAGCGCGGTGCGGCTGGGCCGCGACCGATGGCGCACCGACGCCCGCGCGCGGTCGAGGCAGTCTTCGGGCCGAGGTTCGGTCGGCGCACTGCCTCGCAGCGCGGCGATGTCGCGATAGATCGTGCGCTCATTGACCGAGAACCGCATCGCCATCTCGTCGATGCGCGTCCACGGCCGTCGCGTCAGGACGTCGAGCACGAGGGCGCGCCGGTCGCGGGTCGAGAGGGTCATCGCGCACCCCCCGTCGCGACGCTGTCGGTCTGGGCTTTCGCCTGGGCAGCGACATGGGCGGCCCAGGCGGGCGGGAGCTGCTGCCACTCGACGCCGTCGAGCAGGTGGCCCGCGTCGGCGACGCTGCGCCGGCGCACCATGACCGTGGCGCTGCCATCGGCGAGGGCCTCGAAGTGCTCGGCGCGCAGGTCATTGGGGTCGACCGCCGTGCCATCGCTCAGGACGATGCGTCGCCGGGGCGGGCACGCGGCGTCGTCAGGACGCTTCGGGGACCATTGCCCCCACTGCTTGAAGAAGAAGGGCACCTCGGCGGCGAGGCAGGCGTCGCGCACGATGCCAGGCCACTCGGCGTTCATGGGGCGCGCCTTCGCGCCCGACTCGCCGCCGAAGATGACCCAGCCGATCGAGGCGCGGCCGGTGAGGAACGACGGGAGCGATGGCATCGGCCCAAGGCATGGTTCGAGCGAGAGGCCGCGCACCCGCGCCGGGATCTGGAGCAACGGCGGCGCCCGCTCGATGAGCGCGCGTTCGGTGCTCGCCGAGACCATCGGCCAGATGTTCGCCGGCAACGCGGTGCGACCCCGGGCGCTGAGCCACTCGAAGCACACGTTGCGCGCGCGCTTGGCCCGCTTGGTCAGCAGCAGATAGACATGCCGCTCGACGGCGGCCATGCGATCGAGCATGCGATGCAGCGCCGCCGTCGGCACCTTCGCGTGGAAGGTGTCGCCCAGGCTGTTGACGAAGATGCGCTCGGGCGAGCGCCAGCGGTCGAGCTGCGCGAAGCGGCCTTCGTGGACGGCGACCTCGCCGGACCAATCCCGCCGCTCCCCGTCGCGCCGGGCGTCGGGTGTCTTCAGCAAACGGACCAGCTCCGAGTGACCTGGCCGCAGTCCGCGCCCGATGAAGTTGATGGCATAGCAGTGCGCGCAGCCTTCGTCGGCCTCGTTGCCCACCGCGGCCCGGGTGCAGCCCTCGACCCAGTTGAAGGTCGCGGTCGCCCACTCGATCTTCGTCCCCCTGCTCATGGCAGACCCTTCCCGTTGGCGGCGCCTTGACCGCGCGTGGATGCGATGATGAAGCGATGCGGCGTTGGCCTACCGCGGCGGGCCCGTCGCGACGCGGGCCGCTCGCGCAGACCGGCGCCGCCGAGGCGGGCCCGCGCCATGGCGGACGGCGCTCACCGGTGGGGGATCAGCGGCCGCTTCCCATGGGGGGATGTCATCATCCCAGCGCGACAAGGCATCGGGGTCCAGCTCGACGACGACCTCGTCGGGTGGGGGCTCGCTCTCCGAGGCGGTGTCGGTCCCTTCGCCAGCGCCAGCGTCGTCGAGCACAACCACGGGCTCGTCGTCAGGCACCGAGGGCGCGTCGCTCGTGACGGTGGCCGGCTCGCGCACGGCGACCGTCTCGGGCTCGACGGCGACGTCATCCGTGTCGTCGACCGCCTTCCGCGCGGCCACTGGCGATGGCATGCGCCTCTGGGCCGGCCGCTCGTCGGTCTCGCCATCGTCGAGCCCATCGGCGGCCCGCATCCAGCGGCGCAAGGCCGGCAGCTCCTCGATCGCCCATCGCCACGACGTGCGGACGGCGAGGAAGGCCCGGTAGAGCTGATCGAAGCGTTGCTCCAACTGCCCGAGCAGGTACATGCGCTCGGCCAGTCGCTCGCTGTCGTCCTTCGCGAGCACGTTGGGCAACTTCACCGCGCGCATCGTGAAGTCGGCGGCCCGGAAGACGAACGACCACTCCTGATCGCCGACGATGACGCGCAGCTTCGCCTCAGCGACGCGCTTGCCCCGGCGCAGCGCCAGCCGCGCTTCGGGCGTCTGCGTCGGCGCCACGCCCTTGAACCGGATCACCTCGGCCGCCAAGGGATCGGCCAGCACGAGGTGGTCCTCGAAGCGCACGTCGAAGGCATCTTCGCCGAGCGCGAAGCCACCGACGGCTTCGCTGCGAAACCAGAGCCAGAGCAGGAACTCCCACCCGAGGAAGGCCAGGCGCCTGACGTCGTCCATCTCAGCCCTCCACGTCGCGGATGTCGGCCATCGGCTCGATGACACCCATCCAGTCGTCGTTGGCGCCCAGGTCATCTTGGGCACGCTGGGCCGCGTGCGCCGCCGACTCGCCGACGATCTCGAGTTCGAAGGTCTCGTGGAAGAGCTGCCAGACGAACTCGTTCCCGCTCGCCGAGCCCGAGAAGACGTGCACCGTACCCTCTTCGACGTGCCAGAGGACGTCGACGCACTTGATGGCGGCGAGCGACTTCTTGCGCAGGGCGACGCGGACGCGCTCGCGAATCTCGGCCAGCTCGGCGCGCGACAGATTGGTCCGGCCCAACACCTGGCGCACCCGGTCGGCCTCCTTGCGGACGTGGGCAGCGCGCAGGGCGGCCGGCACCCGCAAGGTGTCGATGCGCATGCCCAGGTTGAGCAGGTCGCCGTTCAGGCAGGCCGAGACGTCGACGTTCGTCTCCAGCGGGTCCGATGGCTGACACCAGCCGAACGCGCGGTCGGCGCTGCCCTCGGGGTCGATGGGCCGAAACGCCTTCGACGCGAGCCTCGCCTGCAACCACGCGATCCGACTGGACGCCGGGCGGGCGCACGAGTAGCGCCGGAATGTCATGCTTCCGTCGAGAGCCCCCATGACTCCTCCAATGGAAATGGCACGACGCGGGAATGCCATCGCCTGCGGCGATGCCCGTCTACCTCTTCGATTCAGCCAGTGATGGGTGAAGGCATGGGCTCAGGGAGGCGCACGCGCCCGGCCG
>JAGQJJ010000322.1 GCA_020430675.1 Myxococcales bacterium | reverse complement strand
CTGATCGGCGGTCAGCCCGATGTCGTAGATCGGCACCACATTCGGGTGTTCGAGCTGCGCGGTGGTGCGCGCCTCGGCGATGAAGCGCTGCATCGCCGCCTCGCCGCGGCTGCCGTCCTGGCGCAGCCGCTTGAGCGCCACGTTGCGCCCGAGAAGTCGATCCTGCGCCGCGTGCACCTCGCCCGCGCCTCCGCGGCCGATCAGCTCGCCGAGCGCATAGCGCGCCCCAAAGCGCTGACCGATCAGGCCATAGGCCTCGATGTCGGCGGTGCCGATGTCAGGTGGCGGCCCCTGCTGCGTCAGGTCGTCGGCGTCGGGAGGCGCGAGTGTATGGGCCAGCGAGACATCGTGCGCCGGGGTCAGCGTCGGGTGGTTCTGCACCGCGGCCAGCTCGGGCTCGGTGGCCCCGGCAAAGCGCAGGGCGCGGATGACGTCGACGCCCTCGCGGCCGAGCGCAAAGGCGGCGCGCGCCAGCGTCTCGGGGGAGAGCGCCCCGGTGGCAGCGGCGTCGAGCAGGAGGCGAAGGTCGTCGGGCGCCATGATCCGGGCCGGCCAGGGGCCGGGCTGACCGCCTGCGCACGCGCTGCGGCGGTTGCTCCGGCTCGAAGATGCGACGTACGGTAGCAATCGAGATCCAGCGAGGCAAACCCCATGAGGCAGTCCATCATCTGTGTCGCCGTGTTGCTCACCGCTTGCGCGATCAACACCGAACCCATCCCCGAGGACCAGGACGCGGGCGCCGCTTTTGACGCCGACGTCGCCCGCGGGCCCGACACAAGCCTCGATGACAACTGGTTCGAAGCGGCGCAGTACAGCGGCTGCGACGTCGACTGGACCTGCACGGCCGGCTGCGATGAAGACCTCGACTGCCTTGCTTCGACCGGCCCCGCGCAGGACGCCGGCGGCGAAGGCGAGGGCGAGGGCGAGGGCGAGGATCAGGGCGCCTGGGACGCCGGCCCGCCGGGCGACGCCGGGGTGGACGAAGGGCCGCCCGACACCCCGCAAGACGCCTCGACGGGCGACGCGCAACCCGATGACCGGCCGGTGCCCGCCGATGTGCCCACGGTGGCCATGGTGCTGCGCGCCGGCGCCGACATCCATCTGGAGGCGGGCGAGGACTTCTGGGCGATCATCGCCGACGCGCATGTGGCGCAGGCCATCGGCGCGGTGCTCACCGACGGCGCGGTGCGCCTCGCGGTCTACGACGCCCGCTCGGGCGCGCTGCTCGCCCGTTCGACCAGCCGCCCGGTCGTGGTCATCGGCACCGAAGAGGCCAACTCGGCCGATGTGGCCGTCCTGCGCATCGTGTCGGGCGAAGTGGGCGCGACCTTCACCCTCGAACGGCGCCTCGCGGCCGACGCCAGCAGCGCCCAGTAGCGGCGATCGCCGTGGCGGCGGCGGCTCGACTTCTGCCCCGCGACGCCCTACACTGCGCCGGCGCATGGCCGGCCGATTCCTCCTCCCATTGCTGCTCCTGCTCGCGAGCGCCTGCACCCCGGGTGGCGGCGGCGGTCCGTCCGATGAGAAGGCCGACGCCGGCGACGCCGGGCCGCCCGCGCCGGTCGAGACGCAGAGAGCGCGCGTCGGCCCCATCAGCGACGCGCTGGAGGCCACGGCCGCGGTTGAAGCGCGCAACCGCGCCACGCTGCGCGCTCGGGCCAGCGGCACCGTCGAGGGGCTGGCCGTCGAAGAGGGCGCCGCCATCAAGCAAGACGACGTGCTCGCCCGCATCGACCAGCCCACGCTGGCCACGCTGCTCGGCAAGGCCAAGGCCGAGGTCGAGCGCACCGATCGCGAGCTGCGCGACGCGCGCCGCCTGGCCGAGCGCGGGCTGCTCGCCGCGACCGCCGTCGACACCGCCGACTTCGCCGCGCGCCAGGCCCGCCTCGAAGTGAAGCGCCTCGAAACCGAGCGCGAGCTGGGCCGGGTGGTCTCGCCGCTGACCGGCGTGGTCGTCGCCCGCCATGTGCAGGCCGGCGAAGCGGTCTCGGCCGGCGCCGCGCTGTTCGACGTGGCCGACATCAACGCGCTCGAAGCTCAGTTGCGGCTGCCCGAACGCCACCTCGCCCGCCTCAAGCCCGACCTGCCGGTCGAGGTCGAAGCCGAGGGCCTGGGCGACGCGCGGCTCACCGGCCGCGTCGAACGCATCGCGCCCACCGTCGACGCGCGCAGCGGCACCGTCAAGGTCACCGTCGCGCTCGGCGACGGCCGCCTGCCCGACGGCCGCCGGCTGCGCCCCGGCATGTACATCCGCGCCCGCATCGTGGTCGACACGCGCGCCGACGCCATCCTGGTGCCGCGCCGCGCGGTGATCTATGAAGATGATCGGCCCTTTGCCTTCCGCGTGCGCGACGGCAAGGTCGCGAAGCTGGCCCTTGAGCTGGGCTACGCGGGCCGAGACGACCTGGAGGTGCGCGCGCCGGTCGCCGCCGGCGATGAGCTGGTGGTCTTCGGCCATCGCGGCCTGCAAGATGGCGCCAAAGTCCGGGTGGTCGCGCCGCCGACCGCCTCACCCGATGCCGGCCCCCCAAAGGGCGCCGCGGAGGATCGATGACCGAGCCGCTGTTGAGCGTGCGTGGCCTGGTGAAGCACTTCCCGGTCAAGCGCGGGGTCATCCCCAAGGTGGTCGGGCAGGTGCGCGCCGTCGACGACATCGACATCGACGTCTACCCCGGGCAGGCCGTCGGCCTCGTCGGCGAGAGCGGCTGCGGCAAGACCACCGCCGGGCGTTGCATCCTCAAGCTCATCCCGCCCACCGCCGGCCGCCTCGTTTTTGCCGGGCAGGACATCACGCATTTCACACGGCGCCAGATGGCGCCGTTGCGAAAGCGGATGCAGATCATCTTCCAGGACCCGTTCAGCAGCCTCAACCCGCGGCGCACCGTGCACGAGACGCTCGCCGAGCCGCTGCGCTTTCACGGCATCTGCGCGTCGACCGAAGAGGTGCGCGCCGAGGTCAGCCGCCTCTTGGAGCGCGTGGGCCTCGACCCCGACTACATGAACCGCTACCCGCACGAGTTCAGCGGCGGGCAGCGGCAGCGCCTGGGCATCGCGCGCGCCCTGGCGCCGCGGCCCGACTTCATCGTCTGCGACGAGGCGGTCTCGGCGCTCGATGTGTCGGTTCAGGCGCAGATTCTCAATCTTCTCGCCGACTTGCGCCGCGATTTGGGCCTGAGCTACCTGTTCATCGCCCACGACCTGGCCGTGGTCAAACACCTGTGCGACCTGGTCGCGGTCATGTACCTCGGCCGCATCGCCGAGGTGGCGCCGACGCGCCAGCTCTTCGACAATCCGCAGCATCCGTATACCCGCGCGTTGCTCAGCGCGGTGCCGGTGCCCCATCCTGGTCGGCGCAAAGAGCGCATCATGCTGCAAGGTGATGTGCCCACGCCGATCAACCCGCCATCGGGTTGCCGGTTTCACACCCGGTGCCCGTATGCGACGGCGCAATGCGCGCTCGACGAGCCGCGGCTGCACCCGGTCGCCGAGCGCGCCGACCACCGCGCCGCCTGCGATCGGCTGGCCGCCATCGCCGCGCAGGATGCCGCGGCGGCCGAAGAAACGGCGTCAGGTTGACCCGCCCGCAGAGGGGGCCTAACTTGTTCCACGCCCAGGACGCATCGGGGGGATCGCGTTGACGCGGCGCACCATCCTCATCGCAGAGCCGAATGACGAGGACTACCAGCCCCTCGCCGATCTGATCGCCGGTTTTGGCCTGCGCCCGGTGCGCGCCCGCGCCGCGCGCGAGGTCAAGGCGCTGTTCCAGGCCGGCGCCACGCTCGACTGTGTCTTCATCGACATCAAGCACCCCGAGATGAAGGCGCCCCTGCTGCTGCCCGAGCTGCGCAAGCGCAGCCAGGTGCCGCTGGTGGTCGTCACCACCGACGGCACCAAAGAAGACGTCATCTTTGCCATGCGCCACGGCTGCCTCGACTGGATCGAGAAGCCCATCGACGACAACAAGGTCAAAAACGCGCTGCGCCGCGTGGCCCGCGAGTCGAAGCGGCAGACCGCCGAGCAGACCAAAGAAGGCGGCAGCGGCAGCAACCAGACGCGCGGGCTCATCAAGGAGATCGTCGAGAAGATTCGCGACGGCAACATCGCCCTGCCCGAGATGCCGCGCATCGTCGAAGAGCTGCGCGGCGTGCTCAGCGACCTCACCGTCGAGACCGACAAGGTCATCAAGGTGCTGGAGAAGGATCCGTCGCTCGCCGCCCGCATGATCGCGACGGCCAACACGGTCACCTACGGCGGCCGCGGCCGCATCACCGACCTGCGCAGCGCGGTCACCCGCCTCGGCAACCGCACCATCGACAACCTGGTGCAAACCGCCGCCCTGCAGGGCATGTTCACCTTCCGCTCGCCCGCCTTCAAGAAGGTGTTCCGCACCATGTGGCGCGGGCAGTTCATGACCGCCTGCCTGTGCCGCGACATCGCCAGCGCGCTCAAGGTGGGCGACGCCGACGAGATGTACCTGCTCGGCCTGATGCACAACATCGGCGAGCTGTTCCTGCTGCGCGTCTTCGGCGAGCTCTTCCAGCGCCATAACAACCAGGTGCTCTCGATGGACGACGTGCTCAACGTCATCCGCGAGTGGCATACGGTCTTCGGCGCCGGGCTGATGAAAAAGTGGGACATGGGCGACACGTTCATCGAGATCGCCCGCAGCCACCACGACATGGAGAGCTACCGCGGCGACAAGCTCGACGCCGCGGCGATCAAGCTGATGCACATCGTGAACATCGCCGTGCAGCTCACCGAGGTCGTCGGCATCAGCTACTACGCCAAGTCGCTGCCGGGCCCGAGCATTCAGGACAGCTACGAAGCCATCGGCGCGCCGATGGACAAGCGCGACGAATTCCGCCTGCGCGCCGAAGAGATGCGCGAAGAGGTGGTCGCCGAGACCGCCTGACCCGACGCCGTCAGGCGAGATCGGGGTTGCGGCCGGCGACGCGCAGGGTCAGGGCCATGAGGCCGATGCCGGCGAGGTAACCGAGCCAGACCGGCAGGCCGATCACGACGCCGAGATAACCGGTGAGGCCAGCGGCGATCATCGCCAGCGAAGCATACGGAAGCTGCGTGCGCACATGGGCCAGGTGAGGGCAGCCCGAGGCGGTTGAAGACAGGACCGTCGTGTCGCTGATGGGCGAGCAGTGGTCGCCCCAGATCGCGCCATCGAGCACGGCGCCGAGGCAGGCGAGCACGATCAGCGGTTCGCCCGAGAGCGTGGCGGCGAGCGGCGCGGCGATGGGCAGGATGAGCGCCATCGTGCCCCACGAGGTGCCGGTGCTGAACGCGATGGCGCCCGACAGCACGAAGACCGTCAGCGGGATCCACATCGGCGGCAGGCCCTCGCCGATGAGCGCCACGATCGCCATGCCGGTGCCCAGGCCGTCGCAGACCGACTTGATGCTCCACGCCAGAATCAGCACCGCCGCCGCTTCGAACAGCGCGCGCATGCCCAGCACATAGGCGACGCCGGCT
>JAGQJJ010000321.1 GCA_020430675.1 Myxococcales bacterium | reverse complement strand
GCCCACCCCGCGGTCGATGAGATGGAGCGCATCCTGCCCGCGCTGGTGCAAGAGGGGCTCGACGGCATCGAGGTCCGCCACCCGGCGCACGACGCCCGCGCGGTGCAGCGTTATCGCGCGCTCGCCGAGCGCCACGGCCTGGTGCCGACCGGCGGCTCCGACTTCCATCGTCCGGAAGGCCCGGTGCCGCTCGGGCACTTCGGCGTCGATGCCGCGGCGCTTGCTGCGCTTCGTGCACGTTGTCGCGTATGACCTGCGACAACCGGCGCCCGTCGCGCATCGATCCTCGGTCGGGCAACCGACGACAAAAAGGACCGGTGTGCCAACCCCCAACCCGCTCATCTACGGTCACGTGGATCGTCTCGTGCCCATTCGGGTCCTCGATGAGACCTTCGACGTGCCTGAGGGCATCCCGCTGATCCGGGCGTTTCAGTACATTCAGTACGAGCTGGGCCGAATGGATTGCGACTGGTCTCTTTACTGCTTCAACGACACGATCGGCTGCTGCACCTGCGGCGTCATCGCGCCGGGCGCGCAAGCCCCGACCGCGGGTCGTGCCTGCTGCGTGCGCGTCGCCGAAGGCCTGGTGGTCGCCGAGCTGCCCGAGGGCGCGCGGCTCGTCGCCGCCGGTGACCGCACGCCATGAAAACGGCCGCGGATGCCATCTCCGCCTTCCTCGCCGCGGTGCCCGGCCCCATCGGCGACGCAGAAGAGGCCCGCACGCCCGAGCGCGTCGCCGCCTTCTGGACCGAAAATCTGCTCGCCGGCTACGCCGTCGACCCAAAACAGGTGCTTGCCGAACGCATCGTCGACCGCGGCGGCGCGGTGGTCACGCTGACCCATGTGCCGTTCCACGCGGTCTGCCCGCATCACCTGATCCCATTCTTTGGCGTCGTGCATCTGGCCTATGAACCCGACGGCCATATCGTCGGCCTGGGCGCGCTTGAACAGCTCGTTTTTGCCCTCTCGCGGCGCCGCGTGCTGCAAGAAGCGCTCTGCGCCGAGCTGGTCGACGCCTTGATCACGCATCTGGGCGCCCGCGGCGCCGCCTGCGCCATCGAGGCCCAGCATCTCTGCCTCATCCTGCGCGGCCGCGAGCCGCGCGGGGCGCGCGTGGCGACCCGCCTCGCCCGGGGCAGTTTGCGCGATCGAACCGACATATTGCCCCCGATGACCGCCTAGAGATTGGAGGAACCCATGGTGCGCCAACTGACGCCCGCCGAGGCCGCCGACGCCCTGGCGAGCCCGATGCCCCCCCGATTGCTCGACGTACGCACGCAGACCGAGCACCGCCTCGCTCGGATCCGCGGGGCGCATTACATCCCCATGGACCAGTTGCCCAAGCGCATCGAAGAGCTCGATCCGCACGAGCCCATCATCGTGATGTGCCACCACGGCCTGCGCAGCATGCAGGTCGCGCTCTGGCTGCGCGCACGCGGCTTCACCGCCGTCGACAACCTGGCCGGCGGCATCGAGCGCTGGAGCCGCGAGGTCGATCCGTCGGTGCCCCGATACTGACCCCACGGCGCCCGGTTTGCAGCCCCATGGCCGCGCGCGGCATCCGTCTTGTGTTGCGAAGATGTCACCGCTAGAGTTCAGGGGCCATCGCAGGGGTTGAACGCGCGCGTTCCCGCCGGGCCATGGCTTGAAGAAGGAACGGAGACCGAATGCCCGCAGCGTCCCGAAGCGTTGCCTTGACCGGAGAGCACGCGGCGCTTACCACCCCCCCGGCCAACGGGGACTACGCCGCCAACCGGCCGCCAGCGCGCGGTTATTGCGAAGCGCCCGATCGCCTGGAGGGCTTCATCCGGGCCCTCGAGAGCGCCCGCGGCAAGCGCCTGCTCATCGTCATCAAAGGGCACCCCGATCCCGACAGCATCGCCAGCGCGATCGCCCAGCGGCATCTGGCCAAGGCCTACGAGATCGAGAGCACCATCGTCTTCTTCGACCCGATCAGCCACCCCGAGAACCGCGCCCTGGCCAAGAGCCTCGACGCCGACTTGCGGCAATATCGCGAAGACATGGACCTGGGCGCCTTCGACTACATGTCGTTTGTCGACACGCAAACGCCCCACCTGCCGGTGCGCGTCGCGCGCCCGCCGCCGATCCTGACGTTTGTCGACCACCACAAGATCGTGGGCGGCTTCGACGCCGCGTTCATCGACATCCGCGAAGACGCCGGCGCGACGAGCAGCATCTACGCCGAGTACCTCGAACACTCGCAGTTCGGTCTGCGCCTCGGCTCGTCCGAAGACGCGCGCCTCGCCACCGCGTTGATGCATGGCATTCGGGCCGACACCGACAGCCTGCTGCTCGCGCGCCCCATCGACTTCCGCGCCGGCGCCTATCTGCGGCAGTTCATCGACAGCGACCTGCTGCGGGTGATCAGCAAGCAGTCGATCACCGTGCGCACGATGGAGATCATCCAGCGCGGCCTGAACAACAAGGTCATCCGCGGCACCTTCCTGCTCGCCGGCGTCGGCTTCGTGCGCGAAGAAGACCGTGATGGCATCGCCCAGACCTCCGACTTCCTGCTGCGCCACGAGGGCGTCGAGACCGCCCTGGTCTTCGGCATCGTCAACGGCGACGTGGTCGACGGTTCACTGCGCACCAACAGCGCCACGATCGACCCCGATGGCTGGCTCAAGGCGGTCTTCGGCGCCGACTCGGCCGGCCGGCATTACGGCGGCGGCCGCCGCAACAAGGGCGGCTTCCGCATCCCGCTCGGCCTCTTCGCCCGCTGCCGCGATCGCGACGCGCTGTGGGCGATCGGCAAAAAGACCATCGAAGATCTGGTCTTCGAGAAGATCGGCGTCGAGCAGGACGACAAAGACGCCGGCTGAAAAGCACCCCGCCCGCAAAAACATTTGAATACCGCGAACGGCGCACTGTTCCTTGCGCCGTGCGGAGCCCCTCCCTATGCTTCGCAGCCGGTACCCGCGAAACCAAATCGACGAGGAAACGTGATGCGCCGTCTGCCCTTCTTGACGTTCTCCCTCATCGCGGCGCTCGCCGCGTTTGCCTGCTCCAGCGGCCCGGCCTTCGTCCGCGGCGGCGACAACCCCGAGCTCGACGAATACGCGATGTCGACGGGGCTCGACAAAAAAGACCTCGAAAAGCTGTTCGCCCAGAACAGCGAGAGCCTGCTCAAAGGCGGTGCCATGCGCCGCTGGAAGGAGATGTCGGCCGACGGCAAAGAAGCCAAGGTCGCCATCTTCGCCATCAAGAACGAGACCAGCGAACACATCGACAGCCAGCTCAACGCGCTGCTCTCGAAGTTCGAGACCGACCTGGTCAACAGCGGCTACGTCACCGTCATCAGCCACGAGCGGCAGCGCGAGCTGATCGAAGAGCTCAAGAAGCAGCAGTCGGCGGCCTTCGACCCTGACAACGCCGGCCAGCTTGGCCGGCAGCTCGGCGCGCAGTACTTCATCACCGGCAAGGTCTACGATTCGGCCGAGAAGACCGGCGAAGAGCGCCGCGTGCAGTACTTCCTCTTCATGCAGGCGGTCGAGATCGAGACCGGCGCGGTGCGCTGGCAGAACGAAGCCAACCTCACCAAGGGCCTGATCAACTGAAGCCGGCAGCGCGCGGGAGACGGTCATGCGGCCATTCGATGAGCCCGAGCCACGCCGCCCTGCCCACCGCGGCGGTCTGCGCGCGCTCTGCCTCGTCGCCGGGCTGGCCGCCGGCCTCACGCTCGCGGGCTGTGGGGGCTACGCCTCGACCAGCGAAGCCTTCCGCCAGTCCCTGACCGCCGGCGATCCGCAGGTCGCGCTCACCCGGGTCAACGAAGCGCTTGAGGTGCCCGCCGCCGAGCAGCTGCCTTCAAACCCGAAAGAAGACACGCCGCTGCTGCTGCTCGAACGGGCCACGATTCTTCAGGCGCTGGGCGAGAACAAGCTCTCGGCCCGCGACTTCCAGACGGCCGACAAGAACCTCGACGTGCTCGACCTGACCGGCGACACGACGGGTGAGATCAGCAAGTACCTCTTCTCGGACGACGCCACGATCTACAAAGCGCCGCCGCACGAGAAGCTGCTGCTCAATACGATGAACATGATCAACTACCTGGTCATGGGCGATCCGAGCGGCGCACGGGTCGAAGCGCGGCGCATGCTGGTCAACCGCAAGTACCTCGAAAAAGAAGAGGGCGAGGCCCGCTCGATGATGGCGCTTGGCAGCTATCTGAGCGGCTTTGTCTTCGAGGTCTCCGGCGAACCAGGCCCGGCCATGCGGCATTACGGCGACGCGCACGACGCCGGCGGCGTGCCGACGCTCGCCGAGGCGGTCGGCCGCCTGGCCGCGCGCAGCGGATCGAGCGATCCGCGCCTCGCCGAGCTGACCGAGAATCCACCCGCGCTCGCCGAAGACGACGCAAAACGCGGCGAGCTGCTGGTCGTCGTGCAGACGGGCATGGCGCCCTTCCTGCTGCCCGAGCGCCTGCCGATCGGCGCCGCGGTGGTCGCCGCCAGCTCGCCTGGCCCCGGCGCGCGGCTCAGCCGCGACGAGCAGCAGCGCGCCAACGTCTTTGCCGCCAAGGGCGTGCTCAAGTGGGTCAACTACCCGCGCCTGCAGCGCGTCGCCCTGCCCTCGGCGCCGGTCGACGTCGACGTCGACGGCCAGTCGCCCGCCGGCGGCGTTGCGCTCGATGTCGCCAGCAAGGTCAACGCCCAGTATGAGCAGGTCAAAGGCACGCTGATCGCCGCTTCGATCACCCGGCTGATCACGCGCGCGGTGGCCGGTGAGCTGACCCAGGCGGCGACGCGCAGCGCGTCGAACAACGGCCTCGCCGGCCTGCTGGTCGGGCTCGCGGTCGAGGGCGCCATGACCGCCGCCGACACGCCCGATACACGCAGCTGGGTCACGCTGCCCGCCGCGTTCCACATCGCTCGTGCGCGCCTGCCCGCGGGCGCGCATACGGTCCGCGTCCGCTACCGCGGCCGAACCCGCACCGCGCAGGTCAATCTGGCGGAGGGCGGCTTCGCCGTCGTCAACTTCTCTGACTATCGATGAGCCCCCAGGAGGCCCCCATGAACCCGCGACGACTCCTCGCCCTGCTCTCCGCTCTTGTAGTCCTCGGCCTCGCCGGCCAGGCCTTCGCCCTCGACGCCTACCGCGACCGCCGCGGCATGTATTACGGCCTCGGCATCGGCGGCGGCGCCAACAAGTTCGACACCGACAAGGCCGAGAACCGCATCGGCTTCCATCTGCGCGGCCGCGTCGGCGGCGGCATCTCGCAGAACCTGACGCTCGACGGCGAGCTCGGCTGGCGCATCGAGTCCTATGAGCAGGGCGCCGCCGACGTCACCAATCAATTCCTCACCCTCTACGTGGGGGCCAACTACTTCGTCACCGACGGCCTGTACATCCGCGGCATGGGCGGCCTCGCCCACCTCTTGACCTCGGTCGAGGTCAACCTGCTCGGCGCCAAGGCCACCGACGATGACAGCGAGACCGGCCTCGGCGTCGGCGCCGGCGCCGG
>JAGQJJ010000320.1 GCA_020430675.1 Myxococcales bacterium | reverse complement strand
CCCCGATGGGCTCGGCGCGCAGGGCGACGAGGCTGAGCGTATCGAGGGGCATGAAGACCCTCGAGGTCGACAACCCCAGGGACGGCGTCCGATCGGGCACGCCATCTCGCCCGGCGTCGACGGCCGACGCGTCGGGCGCCGCATCCAGCGCCAGCCCGGCGTCCAGCGTGTCCGGGTCGGCGCGGGGACCCGCCTCGGCCTCGCTGGCGTCGCGAACATCGCCCGCGAAGGCGTCCACCCTGGCGCCGTCCGGCATGGGGGTGAACTGGTCGGCTGGGGCCAGCGCCGACGGCGCTTGGGGCGCGGAGTCACAGGCAAACGCGAAGACCAAAAGGCAGCAGGTCAAATGGACGCGCACCGCCGAGCGTGTCATGGGGTCATCTCCTGGAAGGCTGCGAGCACCCGGTGCGATGAGTCGCCGGGCCCGGCATGAGTGGGCGGGGCTTGAGACCGACCGACCGCGGCGCGTGCGTCTGTTGACTCCCGAGGCGCACCGCGGTGAGGTCGGTGAAGGTCAGCATGGCGTCAGTCTGATGCGGCGTAATGACCCATGCCGTTCGCAACCGCGAACAACCGCCACGCCCTCACCGCGCCGACCGCGTCATGGGCATTGGCGGAACTGCGCGGTGTCGAAGCTGAAGACCAGATTGGTCCGCTCGCCCGGCCGGCACTCGATGTCAAACCGATAGGTCGTGCGGACCCCGTCGGGCGCCTCATCGGCCTCGACGCGAAGGTAGATGGGCGCGTGAACCGGGCGATCGCAGACGAGACGAATCGCGCCCCCGGCGCCGGCCGGCACGGCGATGTCATTCCAATGGCGATAGTCGGGTTGATCGCGCGAGATGACGGGCACTGGGATCACCCGGCCGGTGAACGCGGGGCCGTCGCAGGTCTGCACCCGCAAGATGAGTGCGCCCTCGAGCAGGGCGCGGCCGATGACATGGCCCCAGCCGGCCAGGTCGACGACGCCACCGAGCGAGGCAAACACCACCGACGCGTCATCGCTGCGCGACACCTCGACCTCGCCGACATGCCGCCAGCCCAGGGGCGATGCGATGCGCAGCGGGAACCGCTCCCTCAGCGCGGGGGGCGCATCGGCGAAGAGGAAGCCCGAGTCGCCGCGAATCTCGAGCCGCAGGGGTGGATCAAACGTCGTGCCGGTCGGCTGGAGGGTCCACAGCAGGCAGGCGGTCTCATCACCGGCCTCGTTGCGATCGCATCGCATGGGCGTGCGCTGATCGGTGACATGGGTCAATGTCAAAGCATGCTGGTCGACATCGTCGGGATAGGTCACCACGGTACCGGCCTCGGCGATGAGCTCGACGGTCAGCGCCCCATACGTTCGATCATTGATGGGCCATGCCATGCGCACCTCGCGGGCCTGACGGCCGGGCGCGAGCGGGTAGGCTCGGCCCTGGAGGGGCACCTCAACCGGCCGCAGCTCCACCGTGTCGGCCTCGGCGAGCCCCCCGGCGTCGGCGAACTCGGCGATGGTGACCGGCATGACATGCACCGGATCGCCCTCGGGGGTGCCCAGCGGGACACGGTCTTCGCGGTCGGGGTGGAACATCAGCAGCGTGCTCGACTGAGCGGAGGGGTCGAGCAGCATGTCCCGGCGCACGGGGATGCTGTAGCGCCCATCGCGAAAGCGGACCTCGATGCCGGTCGCGCGGCCGAGCGTCAGCAACTCGACGCGCCCGGAGAGTGGCAGGTTCGCGTAATCGACGATGTCGCCGGTCAGAATCACGATGGAGCTCGGCCCTTCGCAATCCGCGCCTTCGCACGGAATCGGCGGCTCGCAGCCGTTGGACAGCGAGCCGGTCGCGATGGCCGCCAGGGCCAGGGCGAGGGTCGGCAAGGTTTGCATGGTCTTCATGAAGCGCCTCCAGGTTGAGCTCGCGGCCATTGCGAGCCCTCTGACGATGTCGGCGAGGCGCGCCATCTGCCGTTCTGGAGGACGAACTGCCAGCGTTCGCTGCCGGGAACGGCAGGCCCGCCGAAGGGATGCTAGAATTCGCCAGCTGGCGTGGGTTTTTGAGCCGAACCTGTTCGACGATGGCTGTGAAGTGAGTGCCTGTGGAAGACGCAAAACCAAGCTGGTTGCTCGACACCCTGACGAGCGAAGCCTCGCGCCTCGCGGCGCGTATCGCCACGGCCGATGGCAAGACGCTCGGGGTCGCTCATCTGCCTCATCTGTCATTCTACGAGCTGGTCGAGACGCTGATCCAGCGAGGCATGAGCCTTGAAGTGATCGCCGACATGCTCGGCATGCGCAAGGGTGGTCTGCACGGCAAGCATAAGCGCGCCCTGGAGCAATGCCGAGAGCGACACGTCCCTGCGCTGTTTCAGATCGCCCAGGTCATCTTCGAGAGGCACGCCCGCGTCCGAAACCGCGCCCGGCCAGAGGCGGCGCCGGGGCGCCGCGGTGAAGTCGGCGAGATCTCCGAGTTCGAACTCGACGAGGCGTTGCCCCATCTTCGCTTCGAGGTGATGCGCGCCGCGTTGCGGGAGTTGGTTCGGCGGCGACTCATCAGCGAGCGGGGGGAGGTGGGGCAGCGCACCTTCCGCTGGACGGGTCCGCTCGAGACGATGAAAGGCGAGCGGGTGGACGCCCGCCAGGTCTGGGTCACCCTGCTCGACACCGGCCCAAGCAGCGAAGAGGCGCTCGCCGAGCGGCTCGGGCTGCACGACCCGCAGATGCGCGAGGAATTGCGCGCGGCGCTTCAGACGCTCGGGGAAGAGGGGCATGTCTTCAAGCGATCATCGGATGACGGTGACCGATATGCCTGCGCGGACTGCAATCTGAGCGCCGACGAGCCGACCCATCGCTACGGCGCCCTGCTGCACCATCTGCTGGCCTTCTTCGCCGCGATGAACGCGGCTTTCGACTCCGACCGACGTCGGACGGACGCCAGCGGGCGACGCGTGGAGGGCGGGTCGACGTATGTCATCGAGGTTCACCCGGACAACCCGCTTCGCGACGAGGTTGAAGGCGTGTTGGCGCGCATCGCGGGTGACCTGACCGACCTGCGCCACCGCGTACAGGCCGCTGAGGCCGAGCTCAACCCGACCGGCGAAGGGACCGAGCGGTGGTGCCTGTACGCGGGTCAAGTGCGCCTCACCCGCGGCCGCTGAGGGTCGCGGCGCGGTGCATCACTGGCAGGAAGGGTAGACCGCGCCGGGGTTGAACACGCCGCCGGGGCAGGTGACGTCGAGGTTGTCGACGTAGTTCGGGTTGCAGAAGAAGTTGGCCGGTTCGATCCAGCCGCATCCCGGGGCGCGCTCGATCTCACGCGCGCCGGGCAGAAGCTCAAGCTCGCCGGTCTCGGGGTCGAGGCAGCGGGCTTCGGTGTCCCAGTTCACGTACCAATGCGAGTCGATGCCATCGCGCGATCGCTGAGGCATGCCACGCAGGGCGTACCAGTCCTCGAAGGTCAGCAGGCCGCCATCGTGGTGCAGCAGGTCGAATGCCTCGACTCGGAAGTCATAGCGCCCGTTGCCACCTCCGGCGACGCGCACGCACTCGGTGACGGCGCCGTCCGAATACTCGCGCGACCGCAGGTCGGGCCCGGCGCTCCACCCACGACCCAGGTTGTTCCACACGAGCCGCAGGGGGTCGCGGTCGGGGTCGGCGAAGGTCGCGCACAGCGTGACGAACTCACACTCGAAGGCAAACTTGTCCGGTTCATAGGTCAAGTCGACCAGCACCGGCGGATGGTTGAGCGCGAGGATGGCATCGAGCCCACCCACGGGCGGCCCCTGACACTGGCTGATCATGAGGATCTCGGTCGTCTGGCCATCGACCACTTCGACACCCACCTCGATCGCCGACGCGCAGTCGGCCGACGCGCGGCCGTCGCTGTCGATCGGGGTGCCGATCACGTCGTAGCAACCCGCCGGCAACACCAGGTATTGGTCGGCCATGACATGGCTCGACGCGGCGTCGAGCGGCCGGTCTTCGAAGCCGGGGATCATGCCCGGCAGCCGCACATCTGCCAGATCGCTGACCGCCAACCGGGACTCGACGCCCGCCACCGGCAAGCCCGACGTGCAATCGACCGGGACGGCCTCATACTCGACGCCTACGACATCGGTGTCGGCGTTCATGTCCACCCGCAGGGCGAGCACCCCCTCGCCGAACGGGGCGCCGGGCTCGACGGCCGGGCCGAAGTGGGACTCATCACTGCACCCGACGGCAAGCGATGCGGTGAGCATCAGGTGCGATGCACGGAAGCGGAAGGCAAGACTCATGGGAGGATCCCTTTGCGACAGAGGAATGGTCAGACCTGGCCGGCTGCAGACTGCGGCGGCGCTCTGGCCCAGACTGTGTCGATTTGCCGCCGGGCCCGCCGTACGCTTTTGGGAACTGCCCTTGTTCTCCTCGGCGAACGGTGACTTGTTTGCTTCCGCTGCCTCAGGGCGCCTGGCGCGGCCGCCCGATGCGTGGGGCACCGAGGCGGGCTTCGAGGCGCGCCAGGCGCCGCAACCGGTCGCGTTTTTCGGGCGCGTCCCACTCGGCCGCCGAGAAGTCATCGGCCCGCCAGGGCGGGGTCTGATGCGCGCCCGCAAACGGCGCCATGGCCCGCAGCGCCGGGGCCTCGTCAGGCGCCGCGCGCCCGCCGCGCAGCTCGCCCAGGGCAAACGGGCCCTCGGCGTTGGCGTCGGTGAAGATCTTGCCGAAGAAGCGCAGGGGCACCTCGGTTTCGCCGGGTTCAAGCGCGCCTTTGAAGCGCGTCCAGGCGACCGGCTCGCCGGCGGCGTCGTAGAGGTTGGCGTCGATCAGGTAGAAGCCTTGTTCGCGCACTTCGAGCCCGGCGTGGATGACCAGACTGCCGGCTTCGATCGCGTCCGTGAAACGCCCCGTGAAACGCGCGGGCGCGGCGGCCCCGGGGGTGTATTCGAAGGCCAGCCGCGCCGCTTCGGGGGCCTCGCCGCCCAGGTCGAAGCGCACCGCGAGCAGCAGGCGCGCGGGCGCGGTCAGGTCGAGCGTCGCCGGGGCGAAGGTGGCGACGTACCGCTCGCCATCGAGCGAAAAATCGACCGGATGGGCCACGCCATCGGGCGTCAGCAGCTCGGCCTGCACCGCGGCCGGCGGCGCGGGCGCGTCGTCGCGGCGCACTTCGAGCCAGGCGGTGAAGGTCTCGTCGCCCACCAGCCGGAAGCGGTCGGCGCTCAGCAGCACCGTTGTGCTCGGATCGGTCTCAGCGGCGCTGGGGCGCTCGTGGCGGCGGTTCCAGTCGATCAGATCGACCGCCTCGGGCGTCAGCGGGCGCGAGTCGGGCGGAAAGACGGCGAGGCGGCGATAGGTCTCGAGCGGGGATTCGAGCTCAACCGGCCGCTGATCGCCGGCCACCTCATCGCTCGGCGGCGCCGCCACGGGGTCCGCGGCGCCGGCGGCCCTCTCCGCCGCCGGCGCCGCGCCCGTGCCCGAAACCAGCGTGCGCTCCCCCGAACGTCGCGCAGGCGCCGGCCCGTCGCGCGTTGGGCTCGGCGACGGATCGGG
>JAGQJJ010000319.1 GCA_020430675.1 Myxococcales bacterium | reverse complement strand
AAGGCAGGCCGGCGGCCTGCGCCTCGGCCAGCGTCTGGCCCAAGACGCGCTTCATCGTGTACCAGGGCGCGCCGTCGGGCAGCACGCCGCGATCGTAGACCGGCACGATGCTCGGGTGGGCCAGGCCGGCGGTCATCGTCGCCTCGGCCAGAAAGCGCGCCCGCGCCCGCGGGGTGTCGCGCAACGACCAGCGCAGCGTCTTCTGCGCCACCTCGCGATCGAGCACGCGATCGTAGACGCAGCGCACCTCGCCCATGCCGCCCTGTCCGAGCAGGCCGCGATCGACGTAGCGGGCGGCGAAGTCGGTCATCGAAGCCATCGGCGCCGCGGACGATCCGTTGGCATCGGGTGCGACGGTCGGGAGGGTCGCGGCGGGCTCGCGGGGGTCGGCCATCGGCCAACACTACACGAGCCGATGATCGATGGGGTATGTTGGCCGCGTGGGAATCCTGGAACAGCGCCGCACCGGACGACGATTCACGCTGGCGGCCTCGACCCTGGTCGGGCGGTCCTCCAACTGCACCCTGGTGCTCGACGAACCCGAGGTCTCGAGCCAGCACGCGGCGCTGTTCTTCGGCGAGCGCGGCTGGGCCGTGCGCGACCTGGGCAGCCGCAATGGCACCGCGCTGCAAGGCGCCGCGGTGCTGGCCGGCAAGCGACTGGTCGTCGAAGCCGGCGCCGAGATCGCGTTTGCGGGCGATGTCTGGGTGCTGGCCGACGCGGGGCCGCCGGTCGCGACGGCGGTCGCGCCCGACGGGCGCCGCCATCACGCGGTGGACGAGCTGCTGGCGCTGCCCGACCCGCTCGATCCGGTGGTGACGATCTCGCCGCCAAGGATCGCTGGATCGCCGAGACCGACGAGGGGCCGCGCTTTGTCACCGACGGCGAGGCACTGGCCATCGCGGGTGGGATGTGGACGCTGGAGCTGCCGCCCCAAACCCGGGGGGGCGGCACGCTGACCACCGCCGCCGTTGAGGCCCGGCCCCGATCGCTGGCGACGCTGCGTTTGATGCGGGTGGCCGTCAGCCGCGACGAAGAGACCATCGAGGTCGCCTTCCGCTTTGGCGACGGCGATCTGGCCATGCCCCAGCGCGCCCATCACGCCTTGCTGCGGGTGCTCGCGCAGGCGCGCCTCAACGACGCCGGTGCCCCACCGGCCGAGCGCGGGTGGATGTACGCCGACGACCTGTGCCGCGCGACAGGCATCAACGCCGAGCGGCTGTATGTCGAGGTGTACCGGGCGCGCAAACAGCTCGCGGCGCTCGGTGTGGGCGACGCGGCGGGTCTGTTCGAGCGAAGGAGCCAGAGCCGGCAGATTCGGTTGGGCGTCGGCCGCGTCGAGGTGACCGCGCTGCGCTGATGGCTCAGCGCAGGTGGGTGAACATCCAGGGCGCGAAGCGATCTTCGAGCACCGCGGCGAGGGCGAGGCTGATGACGGCGGCGAGCAGCAGGCCGGCGACGGGGCGCAGGGCGGGCAGCAGCGGCGCGTGCTCGACGCGGGCGCGCACCACGGCCTGGGCGGCGCAGAGGGTGGCCAGGGTGGCCAGCGCGTAGCCGAGCAGCTCGACGAGCAGGTGCGGCAGCACGGCGGCGAGCGAGCCGAGGATGAAGACGGGCGCCGAGAGCGCGGTGTGGTCGAGGCCGCGGGCGATGAGGGCGGTGAGCACCACGGCCCAGACCGCGGCGTTCCAGCCGAGCGCGAGCAGGGCGCCAGCGCTGCGGTAGAAGAAGCCGAGCACCACGAAGAGGGTCATCGTCGCCAGGTTGTGGCGCAGCAGAGCGCCGACGCCGACGTTGAACTGGCGGCTGAGGATGTCGCCGCCATGGGCCTCGGCGGCGAGGGCCGCGCCGAAGCGGCCGGGCAGCTCGCCGGGGCCCAGGCAGAGCGCGACGGCGACAAACGCGAGGCCGATGCCGACAAAGAGCGCGGCGAGGGCAAACACGGTGCGGCGGTGGGCGGCGAGCGTGTGGCGCGGGCGGGCGGCGACGGCCTCGCGATGGGTGTCGAGCAGGCGGCGCATGCGGCCGTCGAGCGCGGCGGTGGCCAGCACGACCGCAAAGAGGCCGGCTTCGGGCAGCCCGGCGCCCACGAGCAGGGCGGTGCCCACGAGCGTGAAGAGCGCGGCTTCGGCCACCAGCCGCCAGCCCTCGGCGTCGGCGCGGACGCCGGTCGCAACGCGCAGAATGGCGGCGCTGTCGTTGATCTCAATCATTGTCGGCTCCGTGGATGGGATTCATCCTGCCTAACCCCTGGTGGGTGGGCCTCGTGCAGAGATTTCTGCAATTTCTTCGGGGTGGGCGATGAAAGCGGGCGGGGTCGCGCCGGGCACCCTGCTCAGGGGCGAGAGGGGGCGCGGCGCGCGGGGCGGGGGGTCGCCGGGCCGCGCGTGAAATGCGGGCGGCGTCAGGCGGGCGGCCGCCGCCTACCAGAACTTCACCTTCTTCCACAGGTTCTTGCCGCCGCTGACCACGTTGCCCCCCCAGCGGACGGAGACGTTGGCGGTGGTCTGGGCCCAGTTGTCGACCGCGGTGGTGATGTCATCGAAGCCGTCGCCGACCATGGCGCCCACCTGGTTCACCCCGGCGACCATGTCATGGGCGGCGTCGGACAGCGAGGTCAGCACCGCCTGGGCGGTGTCGCCAACCGCGATGACGGCGGTGTTGCCCGTGCGGATCACGGCGATGCGGGTGTCGTTTGCGACGGATTCAAAGCGCAGCGCGATGTCCTTGCTGTTGCGGGTGACCCACGTCGAAGCGTGGCCCCAGGTCTGAATGGTGAGGTCGCGGGTGTCGAGGGCGGCGCCGACCGTCCAGTTCTTCACCTCGCCGTAGACATAGGTCGCGTCGTCGCCTTCGACGTAGATGGCCACCCCGAAGGGCACCACCGGCACCGCGAGGCTGAAGCCATACTGGCCGTTGCGGCCGGCCGAGGCGGCGGCCCAGAAGCCGGCGCCGACGCCCGCGTCGAAGCCGACGTAGCTGCCGTTTTCGTTGCCGAAGACCACCGCGGCGCCGATGACATTGTACTGCGCGCCGATGACAAAGCCGTTGCGGTCGACGTTGCTGGCCGCCGCGGCCTGGCCGCCGACCACGCTGACGGTCATCACCCCGCCGACCGTGACGTCGAGTTGGGCGTAGGTGTAGCTCAGCTCAAAGCCCGGGCCGTACTCGTCGTTCTCGACGAGCACCTCGATGTCGCCCATCGTGATGGTGGTGTCGACCGGGCCGGCGCTGTCAGAGGCCTGGAAGGCATGCAGGCTGCCGCTGGCATGGAAGTAGATGACATCGTAGGTGCGGTCCTTGTCCTGGTCGTTGAGCATCGCGATCAGCGCGCGCATCTCGGCGCCCGAGATCTGATTGCCATAGCCCAGCTCGGAGGGAATCTGCGAGAGCAGCAGCGCCTGCTGGGTGGGGCTGAGCAGCGTCCAGAAGTCATCGGGGATGCCAATGCCATAGACGTTGAGCATGTCAGCGACGCCCAGCGGGTCGGCGTAGATGCCACCGGTGCCATCGCGCATGACCACCACAAAGAGCAGCTCGGCGCTGCCATCATGGTCGAGGTCGGCGTAGGCGATGCGGCCGCCGGGCATGACGCTGCCGACCGAGGGCGGCGCGCCGGCGTTGCAGCCCGCGGTGCCGGCGGCGAACTTCACGTCGCCCGAGGGGTTGTAGAGCTTCCAGTCGCAGTTGGTGAGCAGCGACACATGGTCGATGTTCTTGTCCTTGGTGTCGGTGCTCCAGATGTTGTCGCCGTTCTGCTTTTCGAGGGTGAAGTTGCCGTTGGTCTTCCACGAGACGCGCACGCCGTTGTTGTTGCCCTTCGACCAGGCCGGCCAGAGGGTGCCATCGGCGTCGTTGGTCTTGAAGAGGGTCAGGTTGCCTTCGCGCAGCATCAGGAAGGCATCGTCGTT
Organism: Myxococcales bacterium; assembly: GCA_020430675.1. The sequence goes on along the minus strand of JAGQJJ010000319.1, from coordinate 1,601 downwards.
CTGCAGGATGGTCTCTTCGTCGGCCCAGTCGCGCTCGGTGTAGATGCTGGCGCCGCGCGACCAGGTGATGCGCATCGAATTGGCCTTGTTGGCGAAGTTGCCCACGCCGACATTGGCCGAGGCGGTCGTCTCAAAGGTCGCCGAGTCGCCGCTGCACCAGGGGTCATCGTACAGGGTGACCGAGGTGCGGCCCTGCGGGGTGACAAACTGCATGTTGTCGACGACGTTGTTGAAGCCGGCGCGGGTCAGGTCGAAGCAGGTGCCGCGGGGCTTCTTGCCGAAGTCGAAGCCGCGCTGGTCGACGCCGTTGCTCAGCACGATGCGGCCGGCCGAGAGCGTCCACGGCGTGCCATAGGCCAGGTAGCCGATGGTGCCGTTGGTGGTGCTCTCTTCTTCGCTGTCGGCGCGCATGAAGCGCACCTCGAAGTCGAACTCGATGTCATCGCCGCCCCGGCCCTTGCGCACGCGGGTGCCGACGTAGCCGTTGCGGTCGTTCGACTGCACCGTGGCGATGACCATCGGCTCCAGGTAATAGGGCGCGGGCAAGGTCACCAGGCTGAAGTCCGACTTGCCGGTGGTGGTGATGGCCTGCTTGCCCACCTGCAGCAGCTTGCCATCGGGCAGGGGGTAGTAGCCCGATTCGAGCACGACGTAGTGCACGATCTCATTGGCATGGGGGCCATCGACCGAGTTGGGCTCGTTGAGGATCAGGGTGGCGCCGGTCGAGGTGACGTTGGCGGCGTGCACCTCGATGGGCTGGCCGCCGTGATAGGTGGTGACCTGGGCGAAGACGACCGGGTTGTTATAGGTGCGGGCGAAGGTGATGGGCACCGACGAATCGAACCACGGGATGGCCGCGTTGACCGTGCCGGTCTCGCCCTTGACGCCGCCGCCGAGCAGGCTGGGGTCGCCGCGGAAGCTCAGGATGTCGATGTCATCGAGTGCGTGGGCCCCGTCGTTGGCTTCCTGGAACTTGATGGAGCCGCCCGAGAAACGCACGTTGCCCGGGTCGGTGCCCTTGTAGGTGGTCACCTGGGTCAGCAGCGCGCCATTGTCGAGCACCTCGTCTGGCAGGCGGGCCCATTGCCAGTTGTTGTCGACGGCGATGCGCTGGGCGTCGATGGCATTGACGCCGCCCTCGCCGACCGCGTGGCCGGTGACGTCGGCGTTCAGGCCGCGCAGGGCGAGGCCGCCGCCGATGGCGAGGCCCAGGGTGAGGACAGGCAATACGATCTTTTTCATGGCGATGGCTCCCATGACATCGGGCGGCATGCGATGGCATGCCGTGACTGGCATTCGAGTGGAATCCGTCTCGGTGACGGACATCACGCCTAAACCCTGTGCCGGGGGCGGCCTGCAAAAGAATCGACGTCAGCCCGAAAAAAAGGGGCGATGGCCCGCGCGCCGCCGACGGGTGGCCGCACCGGAACGCCGTTGCCCCGGGCGGCGGGATGGACTATGACAGCGCCACTCGAACCCCGGCGAGGCGCCTCATGTCGGCCCGTGAATTGCCGCGCTCGTCACAGCCGGGGCCTCCAGATCGGATGGCGACGATTCCGGTGCTGCTCTCGGCGACCGACGCGGTCGGATTGCGCGCCGAG
>JAGQJJ010000318.1 GCA_020430675.1 Myxococcales bacterium | reverse complement strand
CCTTGTGGCGCGACGGAGTGTACCCCAGTCCGGTGGAGTGCGCATTGCTTGCGCATCCCTCGGTGAACACCTTCAATGAAGACGCGGGGTCGCACGCTCCGCGTGTCGCGCGCTTCGTTTGGCCCGGGCCCATGGCCATCATCGAGCGCGCTCGGTCGTCGGGGAAGGGGACAAGAGGAGACGCGCATGCCGCTGCGTTGGATCGCCGTATTCTTGCTCGCCACCGCCCTGATGGGCTGCCTCGAACCGCCCGCGCTGCGCCCCCGCGCGCCGACGCCCGGCGTGCCGTACATCACCCTCACCTCGTACAACGTGAACCTCGATATGTCGGGCGACGCGAGCACCGTCGCCGCGGTCGGCAACAGCAGCGCCGACGTGCTCTGCCTGCAAGAGGTCAACGCCGCGTGGCGCGACACGCTGCGCGAGGCCTATGGCGAGACCTACCCGTTCATCGCCTTCACCGGCGAAACCTCGGGCGGCCTGGCGGTGCTCTCGAAGTACCCGTTCCGCGATCTCGGCGTCACCGAGAGCTTCGAGGGCTGGCATCCGGCGTGGCATGTGCTCGTCGACTCGCCGATCGGACCGCTGCAATTGCTGCTGGTGCACCTGCGCGCGCCCTATACCCGCCGCGAGGGCCTCGGTGGCGTCTTCACCGCCGAGGACAGCCACGTCACCCAGCTGAGCACGGTGGCCGAAAAATGTGCCGCCGACGTGCCGACGGTGGTGCTCGGCGACTTCAACGAGTCGACCGACGGCGCCGCGGTGCGCTTCCTCGAGCGCCGCGGCTTCAAGAACGCCCTGCCGCTGTTCCGCCCCGGCGAGGAGACCTGGCACTACGAACGCTCGATCTATGGCCAGACGGTCGACACGCTCGATCACATCCTCTATGACGACGCCACGCTCGACCCGCTCAACGCTTATGTGCGCTACGTCGGCCGCTCGGACCATTATCCGGTGACCGTGCTGCTCGAACGCCGACCCGACTACAACTGATAAGCGACGCCAACGCCCAGGTGCAGGCGGCGTTGGTAGGGGTCGAAAGCGGGATAGTTCATCTCGGCCTCGGTGCGAAGCTGCACCGCGTCGATCACCTCGACGTTGAGGCCGATGGGCAGGCGCACGGTCTCGTCCTTGCCCCACGTGCCGAGTTGCGGGCTGCTGTACATCCACACGCCATCGAAGACGCGCACCGCGACCGGCAGGTTGAGGCCGGCCCAGCCGGTGCCGACCTCGAGGCCGAGGCCCAGGCCGACGCGGTCGGTCTCAAGCGCCCGGTAGCGCATGGCCAGGCCGGCGGTGCCGTGAGTGCCGTCGAACGCGCCGACCACCGAGACATCGAACCAGGTGACCGGCTGGCCGGTGGCCCAGGCCTGCGCGCCTTGGGCCCAGTCGTCATGGCCCACCGGGCGCGGGCCGACGGCGGTCCAGGCGGTGCCGAACTCGAGGTGGCGGTCGGGCAGCATGGGCAGCATGGGCCGCAGATTGCCGGCGGGCGCGCACCCGAGCAGAGCAAACGCCGCCAGCATCGCAGAGCGCCAGCGGACAAACGACGGCCGGCGCCGGGGAGCAGGCATACACCACATCGTCCCCATTTTGCGGACCGCGCCGCTTCAGCGCCAGCGGCACGGTTCTTGTTTTATAGTCGAGCCGTGTTGCGCTCTGCTCTCCCCTCGGGCCTGCTCGCCTTCCTGCTGCTTGCGCCGCAAAGCGGCCGCGCCGCGCCGGCGCAGATGCGCGGCAGCTATCTCGGCGAAGACGGGCTCGAGCTGAAGCTGGGCGAAGAGTACGACCTGGCCCTGGGCCGCGAGCCGCTGCACCTGTGGCGCGCGATCGGGTGGCAGGCCATCAGCCTGGGCATCGGCACCGTGTGGTATTGGGGGTCGTGGGAGGCCAACTCGGCCGACTGGGACTTTCCGCCCTTTCGCGACCGCTTCGACTTCAGCGCGGTGCGCACCGACACCAACCACTACACCATCAACAACCTGACCCACCCGATCGACGGCGCCGCCTATTACGCGCTGGCCCGCATCAACGGCTTCGGCGTGCCGGCGAGCGCGCTGACCTCGATGCTGACATCGACGATCTGGGAGTACGCGCTCGAGTACCGCGAGCAGGTCAGCATCAACGACGAGATCTTCACCCCCGGCGCCGGGGTGGCGATGGGCGAGGCCATGTTCCGGCTGGCCCATTACCTTAACAGCGCGCCGGCCGGCGGGCGCTGGCCGCAGAAGGTCGCCGCGGCGACGGTGGGCTTCCCGGTGTGGCTGCACCGCTGGCTCGACGACCGCGTGCCGCCGGTGGGCCCGACCGACTCGCTCGGCTTCAGCGGCGCCTATCACCATCGCTTCTGCCTGGCCTATGACCGCGCCGCCGTACGCGATGGCGTGGCCAGCACGGACGATCTGCACGGCTTTCGCATCGAAGCCGAGCTGAACGCGCTGCCGGGCTACCTGCGCCCCGGCGACCTCGACCTCATCTTCACCGATGGCAACTTCACCGAGTTCATCGTGCGCGCGCTCTGGACCGGCGACGGCGAAGACGGCGAGCTGCTGGTGCACATCGACTCGACGCTGGCCGGGTATTACACGCAGTCGATCGAAGGCCCGCCCGAAGCGCCGACCGGCACCGCGGCGCGCATGGGCGTGACCATCGCCTTCGACCATGACCAGCGCTGGCTGCCCGACCCGCGCGACCGCATCTCAGCGGTGCACATGCCCGGCCTCGACGGCGCCGTCTTCGGGCTGTGGCGCGGGCTGCGCGGCCGGCTGCGCATCGCGCTGCACCCCACCTTCAACGCCATCGACTCGCTCGCCTTCCCCGCGTTTCGCGCCCGCGACGCGACGACGGTGGTGCGCAACCTCACCGAGCGGCGGGGCTATTACTTCGGCTTCGGCGTGGCCACCTGGCTGGAGTTCGACGCCGAGTGGCAAGGCCTGCGCCTCGATGGCCGGCTGCGCTACCTGTACGTCGACTCGCTCGACGGGGTCGATCGCTTCCAGGAGCGCATCGACGTCGACGTGCCGATGACCGACGACCTGATCGAGTACGAGGTGGCGCTCGGCTACACGGTGCCGGTCGTCGCCACGCATCTGCGGGTGGGGTATACGCGCACCGAGCGCCGCGGCTGGATGGCCGAAGCGCGCGCCGCGCGCAGCTTCGATCGGGTGATCGGCACGGCCGGATTTCAATTTTGACCTATTGGTCACCTTTTCGGTGACGCATCAGCCCTTCCTGCACCGTCGAGGCGATCAGCCGCCCGTCATGACTGAAGAACTGCCCGCGCACCAACCCGCGGGCGCCGGTGGCCGAGGGGCTCTCCATGGTGTGCAGCACCCAGTCGTCGAACCGAAACGGGCGGTGGAACCACATGGCGTGGTCGACGCTGGCCACCTGCATGCCGCGCGTCAGCCAGCTCACCGCGTGGGGCTGCATGGCGGTCGAGAGGAAGTGCAGGTCGCTGGCGTAGGCCAGAAGATAGGCGTGCAGCGCCGGATCATCGGGCAGCGCGCCGACCGCGCGATACCACACATCGCGCCGCGCCGGGCGGGCGTCGGGGCGCAGCGGGTCGTAGGGGTTCACCGCCCGCGCTTCGATGGGCCGATCGGCCAGCGCCCAGGCGCGCAGCCGCTGCGGCAGGATGTCGAGGTGGGCCCGCGCCAGGTCGGTGTCTGAGATCAGGCCCTCGGGGCCGGGCACGTCGGGCATGGGCTCCTGGTGTTCGAAGCCGGGCTCGCGCACCTGAAACGACGCCGACAAGTGGAAGATGGGGCGCCCGTGCTGCACCGCGACCACCCGCCGCGTGGTGAAGCTCGTGCCATCGCGAATGCGGTCCACGTCGTAGACGATGCCCCGCGACACGTCGCCCGTGCGCAGGAAATAGGCGTGCAGCGAGTGCACGAAGCGGTCTTTCGGCACGGTCTGCACCGCCGCCGAGAGCGCCTGGCCGAGCACCTGCCCGCCGAAGACGGTGCCCCAGCCCAGATCCTGGCTGCGGCCGCGAAAGAGGTTCTCTTCGATGCGCTCCAGCGCCAACAGGTCGATCAGCTCGGCGAGCACCGGGCTCATGGGCCCCTCCCGGTCCGGTCATGTCCTGCAAGGATGCCCCCGGGTCGGGTCAGGTCTCGTGCCTCTGGCGCCCGCGGCGAATCGGGATAGAATGGCCGCCGTGCGCATCCTCGCCACCGCCGCGCTGCTCGCGCTCTGTTGCCTGCCCACCGGGGCGTCGGCCTTTGACAAGGTGCCCGACGCCATGCTCACCGCCTTCGACCAGCTCGCGCGCAAGGCCGACGCGGCGGTCAAGGCGGAAGGGCCCGAAGCCGGCATGCGCATCTACGAAGAGGCCGCGCTCAACCCGCGCTTCACCGGCTACGGCCGCCTGCACCTGAACATGGCGCGCCTGTGCCGTGAGCTGGGCCGCCCCGCCGAGGCGGCGTGGCACTTCGCCGAGTGCGAGAAGGACGAGCGGGTCTACGCCGTGGACCGCGAGGTCATCTGCCGCCGGGGATTTGCCGAAGCCACCGCGCCACTGACGATCACCGGCCTGCCCGATGGCGGGCGCGCGGTCATCCTCGAGCCGCGGCAGTTCGCCGGCCCGCACACCTCGGGCGCGCGGTTGCCCAAGGGCGAGGTTGAGGTCGTGATCGAAGCGCCGGGCCGCATCGCGCGCAGCACGAAGCTCATGCTCGACGGCCCGCTGAGCTGGGAGGCGGTGCTTGGCCTGCACGCGCGCACCGGCCCGATCGTGCCCGAGGGCTTTGTCGGCGAGTCGCCCGACGCGCTGGCCGCCGACGAGGCGTTTGGCGGGCCGCCGCGCTGGCCGGCTTATGTGGCGGGCGGCACCGGGCTGGCGCTGGTCGGCGCCGGGCTCGCGGTCGGGCTGACCAACCGGAGCACGCTCGATGAGATCCGCGATCGGCAGCGGGGCGGTGAGTGCGGGGTCGATTTTTGCCGGGGTGACCTCGACAGCGCGCAGACGCGGGCCCAGGTCGCCGACGGCCTCTGGATCGGCGGCGCGGTCATCGCCGCCAGTGCCCTGGCGTGGTGGCTCATCTTCGACGAGGCGCCGACGATGGCGCCCGCTGGGCCGTCGGAAGAGGAGGCGCCGTGAGGTTCTGGGCGCTGGCACTCTCGGCGTTGGTCTTTCTTGGCGGCTGCTTTTCGGGCGATGACTTCTCCGATTGCAGCGAGAGCGCGCAGTGCGGCTTCGACCGCCGCGGCCGCGCCCGGGTCTGCCGGGGCGGCGAATGCGTCTTCCTCGACCCTGGTCCGATTTCGCTGCCCTATCGCGGCAACCAGACGCCCGAGATCCTCGCGCCGGGCCAGGCGGTGCTCATCGAAGACGTGCGCTCGTTGGGCCAGTCGCTGCGCGTCGAGGCCGACATCGTCATCATCAGCGGCCACGTCGACCTGGATGGTCGGGGCGGCCTGGGCGGTGGCGGTGGCGGCGGCGGCGGCTGCACGGCGGGTTTTGTGGGCGGTGACGGCGGCGAGCGCGGATCGGCGCAGGCCGGCACCGATGGCGATC
>JAGQJJ010000031.1 GCA_020430675.1 Myxococcales bacterium | reverse complement strand
GCTCGGCTACCGCGTCATCGCCCTCTCGCGCGGCGCCGACAAAGCGGCGCTGGCCAAAGAGCTCGGCGCGCATCTCTACATCGACGCGGCGGCGCAGAACCCGGCCGAGGCGCTGCAGGCGCTGGGCGGCGCCGACCTGATCATGTGCACCGCGCCCAACAGCGCGGCCATGGCCGAGGCGGTCGGCGGCCTCAGCCCGCGCGGCAAGCTGCTCATCCTGGGCGCCTCGTTTGAACCGATGACCATCCACCCGATCGCGCTGCTCAGCGGCAAGACGATCGCCGGCTGGCCCTCGGGCACGCCCAAGGACTCGGAAGACACCCTGGCCTACAGCGCCCTCTCGGGCGTCGCCGCGCGCATCGAGACCTTCCCGCTGGCAAAGGCCAACGAGGCGTTTGCGCGCATGATGTCGAACAAGGCCCGCTTCCGCGTGGTGCTCGTGCCCTGAGCCGTCGATGGCGCTGCTGACAATCCTTGGGCCGATCGCCATCGGCGGCTCCAGACCCAAGAGCTTCCATCAACAATAAGATCGAGTACTTGCTGCGATCAGTCCGCATCAAGCCTATCCACCAACGGCGGCTGCTGACAGTCTACCTGACGTTGAAGACCACGCGGTCGATCAGCTCATTGATCGACGGCGACTTGAGCGCCTTGAACGCGGCCTCGTCGCGGGCGCGGGCTTTCATCGCCTCGGGATCCGACGTCGCTTCAAGCGCCCGGGCCAGCGCGGCGTGCGCGTCTTCGACCTTGCCCGCGTGGGCGTGCCGGAGCGCCAGGGCGTACTCCGCCTCGGCGTCATGGCCCGGCGCGCGCAGGAACCAGACCGCCGCGCCAAAGGTGAGCAGGCCGGCCACGCCCAGGCCGATCAGCACCCCGCGGCGGCTCGGGGGCGGTTTTGCGGGCGGGCCGCCCACCTTGCCATAGCCGACCAGGATGGTATGCGTCGCCGCGGGACCGCGGGGCGGCGCGGTGGCGGGCGCGCCCTCGGGCGTCAGATAGGCCGGCGCGACCGGCGCGACCGGTGTGGCCGGTGTGGCCGGCGTGTTCGGCAGCGGCGCGGTGTTGCGGTTGCCGCCTGACGCTTCGGACTCGATATGCCGGGTGACCCGCAGCTCCGAGACCGGGGTCGAAGCGTCGATGCGCAGGCTCGATCGACTCGCCAGTTGCGCCGGCATCGGCTTCTCGGCGGCGCGCAACGAGGCCACGTCGGTGCCCAGATGCGCGGCGATCGCCTCATCGCTCAGCGCGTCGAGCTTGACGGTGGGTTCAACCACGCCCCGCACCGCCGCGGGCGAAGGCAGCGCGGCGACCATCTGCTCGAAGGCGGCGTTGAAGGCGTGCGCGTCGTGAAACCGCCGAATCGGATCATGCGCCAGCGCCTGGCGGAAGAAGGCCATGACCGGCTCGGGCCAGCCCTCGCCGGCGATCGACTCGGTCGGGTCGTAGTCGTCGCGCAGCTTCAGGCGCAGGATGTCGTCGGCTTCGAGCAGGCCATACGGGTGGCGCTGCAACAGCACCTCGCAGGCGATGGCGCCGACCGCGAACCAGTCGGTCCACGGGCCGATCTGCCGGCGATGAAGCTGCTCGGGCGCCATATAGGCGGGCGTGCCGGCGAGCAGCGTGGTGCTCTGGCGACCGTCATCGGCGAACTTGACCAGCCCGAAGTCGACCAGCCGCACCGAAAACGGCGCGCCCTGCACCGGCTGCAACATGATGTTGTTGGGGCTGACATCGCGGTGAATGACGCCCCACCGATGGGCCTCGTCCAGCGCGCCGATGAGCTGACGCAGCAAGAGCAGCGCCTGCGGGCGCGGCAACGGCTTGGCGGCGAGCGCGTCCTGAAGCGTCCAGGCGCCTTCCACGTACTCCATCACCAGGTAGGGCCGGTCGCCGAACTCACCGAAGTCGAGCAGCCGCACGATATTGGGGTGGGCGAGCCGAGCGAGCGCCGCCGCCTCTTGATGAAAGCGCTCGACCAGCATCGGCGCGGCGCCGGCCTTGAGCACCTTGAGCGCGGCGCGCCACAGCTCGGGCACGTGCAGCGCGAGATAGATGGCGCCCACGCCGCCCTCGCCCAGATGGCGCACCAAGAGGTAGCCGTTCCAGCATTGCCCGATCAGGCCATCAAGCGCCTCTTCGCCCTCGGCGGCGTACTCCGCGGGGATGGCGTGATAGCCGCGCCGCCGGCACCGATCGCGCGGACACGGGGTGCCCACCTCAGCTTCGGTGCCGCAGACGGGGCAGATTCCATTGGAGCGCAGCGGCAACTGCCAGCCCTTGACCAAGGCGTCGTCGCTCAGGCTATCGGGTCACCCGCAGCCACGCAATGTCGTGCCAACGGCCGCTCATTGCGGGATGCAGGCGTCGGTCCCGCGACCATTATTGAGGCACCGCTCGCCCGCTTGACAGTCGTTGTTCCGATTGCAGCGAATGGCGCAAGCGGCCCCCAAGTTGATGCAGACCGGCCTATCACCCGGGCAGCCGTCGTAGGGGTTATGGTTCTGGCTATTGAGATCGCAGACGCGGCACGCGCCATTACCGCCGCCGATGCACTGCCCGCCGACTTCCGGATGGCGACACTCACTATCTTGGCGGCAGCCGCGACAGACGAAGTTCGCGTCGCAGACCGGCATACTCGACGAGGCCACGCAGCCGGCGTCATCGGCCGGGTCGCAGGTGCGGCACCGGCCATCGACGCACTGCCGGCCCCGGCACTCGTCGTCGTTGTTGCAGATGCGACACTCGCCGATGAAGGGATCACAGATCGGCGTCTCGGCCGGGCAGGCGTTGGCCGCCGGGTCGCACTCGGCGCAGCGCGCGTTGAGGCACAGCTCCCCGACCGTGCACTCGTTGGCGCTCTCACACCCGCGGCAGACCAGATCAACCGCGTCGCAGACGGGGAACTGGGGGTTCCCGCAGCCCACATTGCCAACGGGATCGCACACCCCGCACCGCCCGCCGACGCATTGCACCGTCGCGCCGCCGCGAAGCCGGCATTCCTCATCGTCGGCGCAGGCCTGGCAGGTTCCCGTCCCGTCACAAATGGGCCGGTCAGGCGCGGCGCACGAGTTGGGCTGCTCCGGGTTGCACTCATGGCACTCGCCAGCCACGCAACGCCGCGCGCCAGCGACGAGGCATTCGCCGTCGTTCAGGCAGACCCGACACATCGGGTTGACCGCGTCGCAGAACGGCGTCGGGTTGACGCAGCCCGAGTTGGTCCCCGCCACGCAGCCGAGGCATTGCCCGCCCTGGCAGCTCTGCCCCTCGCCGCACTCGGCGGCGGCGCGGCAGCCGCGGCACTGATTGGCCTCGCAGACGGGGGTCGCGCCGGCGCAGCCGTCGTTGCTGCCAAACTCGCAGACCGCGCAGCGGCCGGTGCCTTCGACGCACACATTGCCCAGTCCGCGCAGCGCGCATTCGGGGTCGTCGACGCAGGCGCGGCAGGTGCCGTTGGCCCCACAGATCGGGGTGGCACCCGAACAGCCCTCGCCCGTCGCCGGTTCGCATTGCAGGCAGGGCCCGTTGAAGCAGCGCCGGCCGGCCCCGCATTCGCCATCATCACCACAAGCACGGCAACTGGGTGTGCCTGCGTTGAGGACGGGGTCGCAGATGGGCGCCGCGCCGCCGCAGCCGGCGCCATCGCCCGGACCGCACGCGTCGCAGCGCCCGCCGACGCATTGCCGGCCGCCGCACTCGGCATCTTCGGCGCAGGCGCGGCAGACGCGCGAGTCGCGGTCGCAGATCGGCGCTGCGGCGTCGCAGCCGGCGCCGTCTTCGGGGTCGCACGCAGCGCACTGCCCCGCGACGCATTGTCCGCGAACACCGGGGCGCGACGCGCACTCGCCATCGCCCGCGCAGGGCCGGCATCGAGCGCCGCCCTCGCAGATCGGCGCCGCCGGATCTTCGCAGCCGGCGTGGTGCACGCCATCGCAGATCTGACAGATGCCATCGGCGCAGATGTCGCCTTCACCCGGGCGCAACTCGCATTGCGGGTTGTTGGCGCAGGGTCGGCAGGTGCCCGCTTCGCAGATCGGCCGCTGGCTGGCCTCGACGCAGCCTTCGTGGGTGGCCACGTCGCACTCGACGCAGCGGCCGTCCACGCACTGGCCGCGGCCGGGGAGGGTGCACTCAAGCGAGTCGAGGCAGGATCGGCAAGTCCGATCAGCCGCATCGCAGATGGGCGCCGAGGGGTTCTCGCAGCCGCGGTTGCCCGCCGGATCGCAGCCCGTGCAGCGCCCACCCGTGCAGCTGAGTCCCGGCCCGCACTCGGCGTCGTCCTGGCAGACCGCGCAGGTCAGCGTCTCGGGATCGCAGACCGGTCGCGCCGCGTCGGCGCAGCCGGCGTTGTTGCCCACCCGGCAGACCTGGCAGGCGCCGTTGACGCAGACCGGCGTCGCCAGATCGCGCAGGCTGCACTCGCCGTCGACCGCGCAGCCGCGGCAGGTGAAGTCGGCCGCGTTGCAGAACGGCGTCGGCTCGGCGCAGCCCTCGCCGGTGTTGGGGTTGCAGGCGACGCAGCGGCCCTGGAAGCAGACGTCGTCACCGCAATCGCCCGGGCCGCATGGGCGGCAGGCGCGGTCCTCGGCGTCGCAGATGGCCCGCGCAGCGTCGGGGCAGGTCGCGGCGGCTCGCGCGGGGTCGCAGGCCGAGCAGACGACCTGCGCGCAGTACGCATCGGGGCAGTCGGCGTCGTTGCGGCACCCGCCGCACATCCACACCTCGCGGTTGCAGAACGGCGTCGGCGGCATGCACCCGGCGCCGTCGGCGGGCCGGCAGGCGCGGCAGCGGCTCTCCACGCAGTACGGCGCCTCGGGTGTGTTGCACTCGTCATCGGCCTGGCAGGCGTCGCAGTCCTGGCCCTCGTCCGAGTCGCCGTCGCAGTCCTGGTCGATGCCATCACAGGGCACCGGCGTATCGGGCGAGGCGAGGTCGACATTGCAGACATACCGGCCGTGCTGACAGACGAACTCGGTGCCCTGCTGCCGGCAGATGCCGCGGCCCTCTTCGCACATGCCCGGCTTCGCTTCATCGGCGACGCCGTCACAGTCGTTGTCGGTGCCATCGCAGACCTCTTCGGAGAGCACGCGCTCGGCCGCCGCGCTCTCGCCGGACTCGACCACGCAGCGCCCGTTCGGTCCGCGGAAGTCAAAGGACGTCGTGCCGCTGGTCGCCGGCCGCTCCTCGATGGGTCCAAGCCGCAGCGCGCAGGCCGGCGAGCCGGCGCAGGCGGTGTCGGGCGTCAGGCCCTCGCAGCTGCCATTGGTCTCGCTGGTCAGGAAAAACAGCGCGATGCGGCTGCGCACGCCCGTGGGAAATGCCGTGTCGGGTCCGTCGGCGGGCACGAGGTCGTCGCCGAGCCAACGCATCGGGATGCGCAACACCTCGGCGCCCTCCGGCGCCATCACCAGGCAGGCGCCGACCTCGCGATCACCGCGCTCGGCGACCAGCCGGGCGCGGCAGGTGCCACCCGCACCGGCGTCGCCTTCGGCCTGCGGGCCGATGCACGGCGTGACCCCGATGATCAACTGCGGCGCATCCGTGAGGGGCTCGACGCAAGCGACCGCGAGCGCGCTGAGCCACAGCGAACCAAAGAGCGCCCGCGGCTTCACTGCACATCGATCCGCGGCCTGCCGGCCGACGACCCGCCATCATCGTCGAGCACCTGCCAGGTGACCAACCCCGCGGTGATCGCCGCCGCGGCACCCAACGAGACCCAGAGCCACGTCAGATCGCGCTCCGACTGAACCGCGGGCGGCGGATCTGCCAGCGCGGGCATCGCCAGGAAGGGATCGCTTGGCCCGACGACCACCGGTGCGTCAGCCGTGAGCTGAGCGTCGACGACCAGGTGCGCGCCGGCATCGAGCACGATCTCTCGCTCCCAGGGCGCCGCGCCGGTGGTGGGCGAGACCTGCACCCGGTGGATGCCCGGGGGCAGGTGGTCCAACGCCAGCGGTTCGTCCGGCCGCACGCTGCCGGCGCGCCGATCGTCGACAAGCACCACCGCGGGCACCGGGCTGCGCACGCTCAGCAAGGCGGGAAAGACCAGTGACACGGTGGTCGTCTGACCGGCCCGCACCGTGGCTGTCTCGTGCACCTCGACCCCCCGCACCGACTGGCCGACCAGCGCCCGATGCCCCAGCGCCAGATCGCGCCATTCCGCCGGGCAGGCGCGGAAACCCTCGGCCTCGCTGGTCTCGGCAAAACGCACCTGCGCGGCGGGCACGTTGCAGTCGACGACCAGGACGCCCAGTCGATGCGCGCGCAGGTTCTCAAGGTGATCGCGCGCGTTGGCCTGCACCTTCGCGTCCTTTGTCAGGGTGAGCACCTTCTCGAATTCGGCGACCGCCTTCTCCGGCTTGCCGGTCTCTTCGCGGCATCGCGCCACGTTCCACCGATACCGCGGGTCGTCACCGTTGTCGGCGAAGAAGGGCGCGACGATCTCCAGTTCAAGGCAAGCGCGTGGCCAATCGCCGGCTTCGACGAAGGCGCTGGCGCGGTCGACATGCCGCTGCACGGTGGGCAGATCGAGCGGCGGGGCCAACAGGACCAAGACCAGCGACAAGGCGGTCAACATCACGGCCTACCAGGTTTCCATCTTGAGCGCCGCGGGTTTGCGGGGCGAAGGGGGCGCCGCTGGCGGGGCGGTCACGGAGCTTGGCGCGGGCGCCCGACGTCGTGCGGAGTGCCGGGGCGCGACAGGGCGGGCGGCCTTCGGGGCGGCGTCCACCCGACCGGCGTCGGGCGCCACCGGCGGCGGCGCGGCGTCCGGCGACGCTTCAACGAGCGCAGCGTCAACGCTCATGCCGACCGGCGCTGCGGCGTCCAGGCGGACGACTTCGCTGATCGTCAGCACCTCTCCGGCAGGCGGCTCGGCTGCGCTCGCCGCGTGGCGAGCCGGTTCGGCATCGGGCTGACCCAGCCAGGCGTACAGGCCTCCCAGCGCGGCGCCTGCCAAGACCAGGCCCGCGGCTGCCCCGGTGAGGCGCGGGCCGCGCCGGGGCGGGCGAGCATCGAGCGACGCCGACTCACCCGCCATCTCGGCCGAAGTCTGCGTCGGTTCTCGAAGGGCCAAGGTCGGCGCCAACACGCCGCCGCTGCTTGAGGTCGCCGGGGCGCTTGCGGCGAGCGCCGCGCGCAGCTCGGTGCGAAATTGTTCGGCCGTCTGGATGCGCTTCACTGGATCATGCGCCAGGGCACGATGGAAGAACTGCAACATCGCCTCGGGCAGATCCAGATCGACCACCATCTCGGTCGGGTCATGGCTTGGATCGGACTTGGCCAGCAAGAGCGCGTGCGGCGTGCCGGCCCTGAAGGGTCGTCGGCCGGTGAAGAGCTCGAACGTGATGACCCCCAACGCATACCAGTCCGTCCAGGGTCCGATATGGCGGCGTGCGATCTGCTCGGGCGCCATGTAGACCGGCGTGCCCGCGAGCAGCTGCGTGCTGTGCCCGTCGTCGGTGAACTTGGCCAGACCGAAGTCGACGATGCGCACGAAGTGGGCGTTGCCGGGCAGCGACTGCAACATGATGTTGGCGGGCTTGATATCGCGGTGCACGACATCGCCGAGATGGGCCGCCTCCAGGCCGTCGGCGATCTGGAGCAGGATCGACAGCGCGGCGTCGCGATCGAGGCCCTCTCTGCAGGCGTCATGCAGCGTGCGGCCGCCTTCGACAAACTCCATGACCATGTACGGCCGTTCGCGGTCGACGCCGAACTGCAGCAGGCGAACGATATTGGGGTGGCGCAACCGAGCGAGGGCCATGGCTTCGGCCTGGAAGCGGTCGCGCAAGACCTGCGAGGTCTCGGCGGGCAGAACCTTGACCGCGGTCTCCATCATGACCGGGAATTGCAACGCGAGATAGACCGCGCCAACCCCCCCGGCGCCCAGGCGGCGGACGACGAGATAGTCGCCCCAACGCTGACCGATCTCACGGTCGAGGGTGCGCACGTCATCGGGCAGGTAGGCGGGGGGAATGGCATGGTAGCCCCGGCGCGCGCAGACCGGCTGCGCGCAGGGCCCACCGACCGGCCCTGGGCTCTCACAAGACGGACAGATGCCTTCTTGAACCACCTTCGCCCTCGCCTTGATCCTGGGCCACTCTAACCGCTTTACCGCCCCAGTGCACCCGCCACGCGCCGGATCTTCAGCGAAGCCGCCTCGCTCGGGTCCATGAGCCGACGAAGCACGGACGGCCGATTGACGAAAACCGGTCGGCCCCGATAGATTCGCTGCATGTGGTTCAATCGGAACGTGCTCCATCAGCCAGACGTGTAGCGGCCTCATCCGCGCTGACCCAATTCTGCGTCTCGCTGAACCAAAACCGTCGCGTGAACGCGACCGGATGGAGCCTCCAATGAACGCACAGACTGAAGGCCTCGACGTCATCGACGTGCCCGCCGCGCTGAAGCCGCCGGTTGATCCGGCCACCCTGCTGCACAAGAACCTGCTCGGCGGCGATTTCTGGCGCCGCATTCCGGCGTATGCCGATGTGGATGAGGCGACGTTCCTCGACCACCGCTGGCAGTCGAAGCACACCATCACAAGGCCCGACAAGCTGCTGGCCGCGCTGGCCGGGCTGGCGCCGGCGGGTTTCATCGCCGACGCCGAGGCGGGTTTTCACAAGGCGCCGATGGCGCTGCGCGTCAGCCCCTATCTGCTGAGCCTGATCGACTGGTCCGATCCCGAGAATGACCCGCTGCGCATCCAGTTCATCCCGCTGGCCTCGCGCTTTCTGCCCGACCACCCGAAGCTGGGCCTCGACTCGCTGGCCGAGCAGGCCGACGCGCCGACGCCGGGGTTGACGCATCGGTACGTCGACAAGGCGCTGTTCCTGGTCATCGACACCTGCCCGGTCTATTGCCGCTTCTGCACGCGCTCGTACGCCGTCGGGCTCGATACCGACACGGTGTCGAAGGTGCAGCTCAAGCCGAAGAAGGAGCGGTGGGAGCCGGCGTTTGCCTATATCGCCTCGCGGCCCGAGCTGGAGGACATCGTCATCAGCGGCGGTGACGCCTACAACCTGCGCGTCGACTGGATTCGCGAGATCGGCACGCGGCTCTTGTCGATGGACAATATTCGCCGCATCCGCTTCGCCAGCAAAGGCATGGCGGTCATGCCGCAGAAGATCCTGACCGATGAGGACTGGTTCCGGGCGCTGATCGAGGTGCACCGGTTCGGTCGGGCGCGCGGCAAAGAGGTGGCGTTGCACACGCACTTCAACCATCCGAATGAGGTGACCGAGATCTCGCAGCGCGCGGCGCATCGGCTGTTCGCCGAGGGGCTGACGGTGCGCAATCAGACGGTGCTGCTTCGCGGCGTCAACGATACGCCGGCCTCGATGGGGCTGCTGGTCAAGCGCCTGGGCCATATCAACGTGCACCCGTATTACGTGTACGTGCATGACATGGTGCAGGGCGCCGAAGACATGCGCACCACGGTGCAGACGGCGGTTGATGTGGAGAAGTGGGTGCGCGGCACCACGGCGGGTTTCAACACGCCGAAGTTTGTGGTCGACGCGCCCGGCGGTGGCGGCAAACGCAGCGCGCACAGCTATGAGTACTACGACCGGCGGACGGGCATCTCGGTCTATACGGCGCCGTCGGTCAAGCCAGGGAAGCAGTTCCTGTACTTTGACCCCATTGACCAGCTCGCGCCCGACATTCAGGCGGCGTGGCGCGATCCGTTGGCGGCCGAGCGCATGGTCGCCGACGCGCGGGCGGCGGCGCTGGGCTGATCGGCTTGTATGGAGACGCGCGGGCCGGGCAGCCCGCGCCGACGATGCCTTAGAAGGTGGGGCGCAGCAGGGCGATCATCTCGTCGGCGGGCAGATCGGACGTGACCGCGTAGGCCAGCGCGCCGTGCTGGAAGAGCGCGACCCGCAGGTCGGCCTGCTCGTGCACTTCGGGCGCCTTCTGCGCCACTTGCTCAGTCAGCCCCAGATCGGCGCCGTCAAAGACCAGCACCGTCATCTTGTGCCCGCCCACCTGGTACATCAGGTAGGCCGCGGGCCGGCTGCGGTCGCCGGTATTGCGGCCCACGCGGCTGAGGCGCGCGCCGAGCAGGGTGACGCGCCGGTCAACAAACCGCGGGGCGGCCACCGAGAACGGCACCTTGTCCTGGAACCAGTGGGTGACTTCGGTCACCTCATTGGTCGGCATCTCAACCGGCCAGGGCTGCATATGCTGGGCCACGGCCTCATCGACCACCGGCTTGAAACCCGTCAGCGGGGTGACAAACAGGAAGATCGCGCCGACCGCGGCCAGCGTTGAGAGCGGGGCCATTCGTTTGGCCGCCCGCCGGATGCGCGCGGGGCGTTCGGCGACGCGCAGCGCCCGGCAGACCCGATCGCGCGCTGCCATCGGCATCGCACACGGGCGCTTGAGCGCCGGTTTGAGCGCCTTCTGCATCCAGGCGCGCTGCTCGAAATAGCGCCGGCACTCGCCGCAGATGGTCAGGTGGGCGTCGAACGTGGCCCGCTCGGCCGGATCGAACTCACCGTCGAGATACGGGTCGATAAAGGTCCGAAAATCGTCACAGTCGATGCGACTCATAGGTGCGCTCAGCCTGCCTTTCGTCGCCGCCGGAAGAGGTCGAGGTCGGCCACATTGTCCTCGGTGACCCCCTCGGGCGGCGCGATCACCCCGCGATCGACCGCGTACGAGAGCAGCTTCGCCTGCAGCAGCTTGCGCGCGCGGTGCAGGCGGCTCATCACCGTGCCGACCGGGCAGTCGAGCACATCGGCGATCTCTTTGTACGAGAGGTCGTGCATGTCAGCGAGCAGCACGGTCATGCGGAACTCGAAGGGCAGTTCATCGAGGGCGCGCATGACCTCGTCGCCGACGAGGTGCTTGAGGAACTCATCCCGCGTCTCGGGCGGGAGGTAGGACCGCTCTTCGGCGGCGTACCGCTGCAAGATGTCGTCGACCTGGCGGTCGTCGAAAACCTGCTGCTCGGTCTGCCGTTTGCGATAGCGGTTGATGAAGATGTTGGTCTGGATGCGGAACAGCCAGGCCTTGATGTTCGTGCCCGGTTCAAACTTGTGCCAGAACCGGTAGGCGCGAAGCAGGGTCTCCTGGACGAGATCTTCCGCGCGGGTGGGGTCGCGGGTCATGCGCAGGGCGGCGCCGTAGAGGGCGTCGGCCTGCGGCATGGCCACTTCTTCGAATTCGGCGTGCTCTCTTGGTTTGTCGCGGCCGAGCAGTCGATCGAACATCAGTTCCCCCAGTTCGAATGCGTCTCGTCACTCGTACGAACGACGAGGCGTAGAGATTTCATTCCTGATGATTCTTGATCTGTTGCCCGGGGGGAGAATGTCAAACGCGCGGGGGTACGTACTCATACCCCAGTGACTCGGCGACGGCCTGGTGGGTGCAGGTGCCGTCGAGGGTGTTGAGGCCGAGGCGCAAGGCTTCGTCGGCGGCGCAGGCGGGGCGCAGGCCCTTCTCGGCGATGGCCAGCGCGTATTTGCGGGTGACGTTGTTGAGCGCAAAGGTGCTGGTCTGGGCGACCGCGCCGGGCATGTTGGCCACGCAATAGTGCACCACGCCGTCGACCACGTAGGTCGGGTCGTCGTGCGTCGTCGGGCGGCAGGTCTCGATGCAGCCGCCCTGGTCGACCGCGACGTCGACGATGACCGAGCCGTCTTCGATGAGCTTGAGGTGCTCGCGGGTGACCAGCCGCGGGGCGCGCGCGCCGGCCACGAGCACCGCGCCGATGATGAGGTCGGCGTGCGGCAGCAGGCGCTCGATGTTGTCGGCGTCGCTGTAGAGCGTCTGCACGCGGCCGAGGAAGACGTCATCGATGTAGTTGAGGCGGCGGGTGTCGATGTCGAGCAGCGTGACGTTGGCGCCCATGCCGACCGCGACCTTGGCCGCGTTGAGGCCGACGGTGCCGCCGCCGATGATCATGACCTCGCCGCGCTTGACGCCGGGCACGCCGCCGAGCAGCAGGCCTTTGCCGCCGTGCTCTTTTTCGAGCGAGCGCGAGCCGACCTGCGGCGCCATCTTGCCGGCGACTTCGCTCATGGGGTGCAGCAGCGGCAGCGAACCGTCCTTGAGCTGGATGGTCTCGTAGGCGACCGCGGCGACGCGCTTTTGCAGCAGCACCTTGGCCAGATCGGGCACGGCGGCGAGGTGGAAGTAGGTGTAGATGATCTGGTCGGGCTGGATGCGGTCGTACTCGATCGCGATCGGCTCCTTGACCTTGACGATCATCTCGGCCTCGCCCCAGACGGCGTCGGCGGAGTCGATCATGGTCGCGCCCGCTTCGATGTACAGCGCATCGGGCAGGCCGCTGCCGGCACCGGCGCCGCGTTCGACGAGCACGCGGTGGCCGCGCCCGGTCAGCGCGCGCACGGTGGCCGGAATCATGCCGACCCGATATTCCTGATTCTTGACTTCCTTGGGCACGCCGATGATCACCGAGACCTCCTCTTCTGACGCGGACTTCCAGCCGCGCGGGGGGCGAGTATACGACGCGGCGCGCGCTCCGGGGTACAATCGGCGACGTGGTGGTCCCCATCCTGATGTTTTGTCTCGGCGCGGTGCTGCCGAGCCCGATCTCCGCGGTCGAGCGGTTGCTGCAGGCGCATGGCTGGACGGCGCCGGCCCGCGATCGAGCGCTCGATGAGGCCGCGGCCGAGCTTGCGGTGCGGGTCGCCGGGCCGATCGACGGGCCGGATCCGCAAGGCGCGAGCGAGCTTCTGCGCTTCGTGCTCGCCGAGCATGGCATCAGCGACGCCCATGTCTATCCGTTCACGGTGCGCTATCGGGCGAGCGAGGGGCTTGAGCGCGAGCTGCCCGGTCTGCTCGGGCGCCTCGAACGCCGGCTGCCGCCCACGCATTACGGGCTGGCGACGCATGGGCTGGGGTCCACGCTGACCACAACGCTGCTGCTGGTGCACCGCGGGGCGGTGCTCGACGCGCCGCTGCCGCGCGAGGCCGAGCCGGGCACGTTGCTGCCGGTGAGCGGTGCGCTGCGGCGCGGGTACTTCAAGCCGCGGGTGCTGGTGGCGCCGCCCGATGGCCAGCGGGTGCGCGAGCGGCCCGCGTGGACGCCCGAGCGGCGGCTGGATGTGACGCTTTATTTCGACGCGGGCCCCGGCGAGTACGGGGTCGAGATCGTCGCTGACAGTCAGTACGGGCCGGTGGTCCTGCACAACCATCGGGTCTTTGTGGGCGTGCCGGCGCCGACGTTGCCGGTGGTGCGTCTGTCGCCCGGCGGGCCGGTGGTGGAGGGCGATCCGGCGCGCGCGGTCTACCGGTTGATCGACGCGCTGCGCGCCGAACGCGGGCTGCCGACCCTGGAGTGGAGCAAGGCGCTGGCCGAAGCGGCGCAGGCGCACGCGGCCGAGATGGCGCGGCGGCGTACGTTGGCCCATGGCTCACCCGATAGCGGCGTGCTGACCACCCGGCTGCGCGCGCACGGCATCGACGCCACCGATGTTGCTGAGAACCTGGCCGAAGCGACCGATCCGGCGGCCGCGCTGCAGGCGTTTCTCGACAGCCCGGGCCATATGCGCAATCTGCTGCTGCCGCGCCTGACGCATATCGGCGTCGGCGTGGTCGGACGTTATTTTGCGGTGGCGATGGCCGAACTGCCCGAGGAGTGAGGGCGGTCAGCTCCCGCCGGTGGCGGTGCGGGTGCCGGTGAGGCGCAGGGTGGCCGTGCAGTCGAAGATCGCGGCCTTGTAGCGGCGCTTCGAGGTGCCGGTCAGCGTGGCGCCCAGGTTCTCGTCGATCGCCATCTTGCCGGTCACGACTTCGATGCGCTCGACCCCGGCCAGGGTGAAGTACTTGCCGTACTCGAAGGTGCCGTCTTTGTCGACGCCGCCGGCGAAGAGGTAGTTGTCGCCGATGTCGTCGATGCCGCGGGTCAGCTCGCCGTTGGATTGCACGAGCGGTTCCTCTTCGGTGCCTTCTTCGCCCAGCGCGGGGGGGGACTCGGGGAACGAGTCAGGCAGCGTGATGACGCCGCAGTTGCTCTCGGTGACCTTGTACTCGAGCACCCAGGTGCCGGTGAAGACGACGCCTTCGCCGGTGCCGGCGGTGATGCCTTCAACGCTGGCCTTGGTGATCTTGCCTTCGTCGCTGGTGTCGAGATTGTCGCAGCCGCCCGCGAGGGCGAGCGCAGAGACCAGCATCAGACGGACGCGCTGCTTCATTTTGTCCTCCACGACAGCGGGCGCACCTTAGCACGCAGGTTGTGGCTCGCGCCTCGTTTTGCGCGCTGACGCGGCCGTGGCGTCGATTCGGGGCTTGTGGTTAGGATGGCGCCCCGCGGCTGGGAGGTGGTCATGCGCGGCGTTGTCGTCTTTGGTCTGGCTCTGGCCCTGGCCGGTTGCCTGCCGCCGGGCGGTGGAGGCGGCGGCGCGGATGGCGGCGGCGCGGGGGGCCAGGGCGGTGTCGGGGGCGCGGGCGGTGAAGGCGGCGCCGGGGGTGAAGGCGGCGCCGGGGGGGAAGGCGGCCAGGCGGG
>JAGQJJ010000317.1 GCA_020430675.1 Myxococcales bacterium | reverse complement strand
ACCCACCCGCAACTGGTCGTCGGCGGCCGCGTCGAAGCCGGCGCCACGCTGGTCGAGCTGGACGCGCGCGATTACCGCCTCGCCATCCGCCAGCAGCGCGCCCAGGTGCGCCGCGCGCAGGTGGCCTTGCAGCAGGAAGAGAGCCGCAAGGCGGTCGCCGAGCGCGAATGGAAGCTGGTCGGCGACCAGGCCCAGGTCTCGGAGCGTGGCAAGAAGCTCGCCCTGCGCGAGCCCCAACGCGAGATGGCGCTGGCCGACGTCGAAGCCGCCGAGAGCGCGCTGGCGCAGGGGCAGCTCGCGTTGGCTCGCACCAAGGTCGAGGCGCCCTTCAACGCCATCGTGCGCCAGGAGGCGGTCGAGATCGGCCAGATCGCCCGCCCCGGCCAGGGCCTCGCCACGCTGATCGGCACCGATGAGTGGTGGGTGCAGGTCTCGATCCCGATGGCCGAGCTGAACTGGATCGAGATCCCGGGCAGCGACGCCACCGTCGTGCAGCGCATGGCCGACGGCACCGCGCGCACGCGCCCCGGCAAGGTGGTGCGCGCGCTGGCCGACGTCGAGCCGGGCAGTCAGATGGCGCGCGTCATCGTCGAGGTGCAGGATCCGCTCGACAGCGCCGGCGAGGGCAAGTCGGCCCTGCTGCTCGGCGCCACCGTCGACGTGCGCATCGAAGGTCGGCCGGTCGACAACGTGCTCGCCGTGCCCCGCGCCGCGGTGCGCGACGGTGACCGCCTGTGGACGGTCAGCGGCGAAGAGACGCTGGCGGTCGTGCCGATCGACATCGTGCGCCGCGAACAGGACCGCGTGTTGGTGCGCGGCCTCGACGCCGCCGCCCGCGTGGTCGGCAGCCGCATCGCGGCGCCCGTCGCCGGCATGAAGCTGCGCGTCGTGAACATCGAGCCGAGCGATGCGGAGGCGGCGCGATGAGCGAACCCACGACGCGCACCGCAAGCGGCCTCATGCGCCGCGCCCGCCGCGGCCCGATGGCCTGGATGGCGCGCAATCCGGTCGCCGCCAACCTGTTGATGTTCATGGCCATCGCCGGCGGGCTGGTCGTCAGCCGCAACATCAAGCAAGAGGTCTTCCCCGAGTTCGACCCCGACGCGGTCACGGTCAGCGTCATCTACCCCGGCGCCAGCCCGGCCGAGGTCGAGCAGGGCATCATCCTCGCGGTCGAAGAGGCGGTACGCGGCATCGACGGCGTCAAGCGCGTCATCTCGACGGCGCGCGAGAACACCGCGACCGTGCAGGTCGAGCTGTTGACCGGCGCCGATCTCGACGCGGTGCAGGCCGACGTGAAGGCCGCGGTCGACCAGCTCCGCTCGCTGCCCGAAGAAGCCGAGCGCCCCATCGTGTCGGCCGCGCCCAACAAGCGGCAGGTCATCGCGGCCATCATCTACGGCGACGAGCCGCACGAGACGCTGCGCCAGATCGCCGAGAACGTGCGCAACGGCCTGCTCGCCGATACGCCGGTCACCCAGACCGAGATGGCCGGCGTGCCGCCCCGCGAGGTGGCCATCGAGATCGACCAGGAGGCCCTGCGCCGCTACGGCCTGACCCTGGATCGCGTCGCCCAGATCGTGCGCGCCGCGTCGATCGAGCTGCCCGGTGGCGCCCTGCGCACCCGCGGCGGCGAAGTGCTCGTGCGCACCACCGAGCGCCGCGATGTGGCGGCCGAGTTCGCCGAGATCACGGTGCTCGCCCGCCCCGACGGCACGCGCGTTGGCCTGGGTGAGATCGCGACCATTCGCGACACCTTCGCCGAGACCGACCAAGAGGCCACCTTCAACGGCAAACCCGCGGTCCGCCTCGACATCTACCGCGTCGGCGACCAGACGCCGATCCAGATCGCCAAGGCCGTGCGCGACTACCTCGACCAGCTCGACCTGCCGCCCGGCATTGGCGTCGCCCCATGGGATGACCAATCGGTCATCTATCAAGGGCGCGTCGAATTGCTCATCAAAAACGCGATGATGGGTCTGGTGCTCGTCCTGGTCGTGCTCGGACTCTTCCTCGAAATCCGCCTCGCCTTCTGGGTCATGGTCGGCATCCCCATCTCGTTCCTCGGCGCCTTTCTGGTCATGCCGTGGTTCGACGTCTCGGTGAACCTCATCTCGATGTTCGCCTTCCTGCTCGTGCTCGGCATCGTGGTCGACGACGCCATCGTGGTCGGCGAGAACGTCTTCGAGTACCGGCGGCAGGGCATGACCTTCGCCGAGGCGGCGATCATCGGCTCGAAAGAGGTCGCGACCCCCATCGTCTTTGCAGTGCTGACCACCGTCGCCACCTTCGGCCCGCTGCTGTTCGTGCCCGGCTTCACCGGCAAGATCTTCGGCGTCATCCCGATCATCGTCATCTCGGTGCTGATCTGGTCGCTGCTCGAATCGCTCTTTGTGCTGCCCGCCCACCTCGCGCACCTCAAAGAGCGGGTCACGCGCGGCCCCATCGCCTTCATCGACCGGTATCAGGAGAAGTTCTCGCGCGCCTTCGACCGCTTCATCGAGAACCGCTACGTGCCCTTTGCGCGCTTTTTGGCGCGCAACCGCTGGGCCGTCGGCGCGTGGGCCATCGCCAGCCTGATGCTGGCCATCGGCCTCGGCCGCGGCGGCTTCGTGCGCTTCGACTTCTTCCCCAAGATCGAAGGCGAGCTGATCACCGCCAGCGTGCGCCTGCCCATCGGCGCCTCGGTCGAAGACACGCGCCTCATCGCCAAGCGCCTGGTCGCCGCCAGCGACCGCATGATCGCCCAGAACGGCGGCGAGAAGATTCGCATCGGCACCTACGCCCAGATCGGCCAGGCCCTGCGCAGCTTCCGCCCCGGCGCGGCGCCCAGCGTGCGCAACCACATCACCGAGGTGCAGATCCAGGTCGTGCCCATCGATCAGCGCGCGCTCACCGCGCGGCAGCTCGCCGACGCCTGGCGGGCCGAGATCGGCACGCTGGTGGGCATCGAGACGCAGAACTTCACCTTCGAGCTGGGCGCCAGCCCCGGCGCGGCGATCGACATCCAGCTCTCGCATCCCGACACGCCCACGCTCGAACACGCCGCCGAGCGCGTCGCCCGGGCGATCACCGACTTCGAGGGCGTGCGCGACGTCGATCCGGGCTTCTCCAACGGCAAGGAGCAGCTCGACGCGACGCTCAACCCGCTTGGCCGGTCGCTCGGCCTCACCGAGACCGACCTGGCCCGCCAGCTTCGCGCCGGCTATTTCGGCAGCGAGGCCTTGCGCCAGCAGCGAGGGCGCGACGAGGTGCGGGTCATGGTGCGCCTGCCGGTCGCCCAGCGCGCCACTCGGCAGAGCCTCGAACAGCTCATCCTGCGCACCCCAAGCGGCGGCGAAGTGCCATTGGGGCAGGCCGCCACGCTCACGCCCGGCCGCGCCGACACCGCCATCCGCCGCGTCGATGGCCGCCGCGTGCTCAACGTCACCGCTGACGTCGACACGCATATCGCCAACGCCAACGAACTGCTCGCCCGCATCGGCCGCGAGGTGCTGCCGCCCATCCTGGGTGAGACGCAGGGCCTCGCCTACAGCCTCGAAGGCAGCCAGCGCGAACAGCGCGAGAGCCTGGGCAAGCTGGCCCAGAACTTCGTGCTGGCGATGCTGGTCGTCTACGGCCTGCTCGCCGTGCCGTTCCGCAGCTACGCCCAGCCCATATTGGTCATGTCGGTCATCCCCTTCGGCTTCGTCGGTGCGGTGCTTGGCCACCTGTTCATGGGTTATGACCTGAGCGTCATCAGCGTGCTCGGCATCGTCGCGCTCGCCGGCGTGGTGGTGAACGACTCGCTGATACTGGTGGTGGCGACCAACGAGCTGCGCGAGAAGCTGGGTGACCCCACCGAAGCGGTCATCCTGGGCACCGCTCGGCGCTTCCGCCCCATTTTGCTGACATCGCTGACCACGTTCTTTGGCCTGATGCCGATGATCTTCGAGACCTCGGTGCAGGCCCGCTTCCTCATTCCGATGGCCATCAGCCTGGGCTTCGGGGTGCTGACGTCGACCATCATCGTGCTGGTCGTCGTGCCGTCGTTCTACCTGATGCTCGAAGACGTGAAGCGGGCGATCGCCTGGCTGGGCGGGCCGCTGCGCCGCCTGCTCGCTGAGCGTCCATCAGCCGACTCGGGCGAGGTACCCCAATGAGCGACAACAAAGCCCCCGACCAGCGCGAGCGCATCCTCACCGCCGCCGCGCGCCTCTTCGCCGAGCGCGGCTACGGCGGCACCGGCGTGCGTCAGATCGCCGCCGAAGCCGGCGTGGCGATCTCGATGGTGAACTACTACTTCGGCAGCAAAGACGGCCTGTTGCGCGAGCTGCTCGACATGTTTCACGTCGAGTACCTGGCCATGGCGCGCGCCGCCTTCGAAGAGAACGACACCATCGAGACCCGCCTGCGCGCCTATGTGCGCGGCGCCGTGCGCCTCGCGCGCCAGAACGGCGACGCCCTGCGCGTGGCCTTCCTCGACCTGCCCAAAGAAGCGCCGGGCGCCCTTGAGCGCCGCACCGAGCGCATGCGGGACGTCGCCGGGCTGGTCTGCGCCAACGTGCTCGAACCCCTTCATCGAGGCGAAGACCTGCCCATGATCGGCCCCGCGATCGGCACGATGATCATGTCGCATTTCATGGCCCGCCCGATGGTCGAGCGCATCGCCGGCCCGCTGCCCGACACCGACGAGTTCTACGACCGCTACGCCCAGCTCATCGCCGACCAGCTCCTGTTCGGCCTGCTCGGCAAGCCCGGCTGACCGCGGCGGGCTCCCCGCCAGTCCCAGCAGCGTGACGCCCCACGGGCCGATGTCACTCCGGCGTGGCGCGGTTGGCCACGGCGGGCCGAACGGTGGTCCACTCGGGCCGGCATGGCGCTTGCGCGCGGTTCATTGCGCAAGAGAGGAGGTCGCCATGAGCAACGGCAACCCCGATTCGATGAGCGATGACGCGCTGCGCGAGGAGCACCGCCGCCTTCAGGAGCGACTCAACGCGCTTCGCGAAGAGCGCGCCCTCTACGAGCCTACCGGCACCAGCGGCAGCGGCCAGACCCAGAGCGGCAGTCGCGATGAGCTCGCCCGCATCGACCACGAGATGGCCGAGATCCGCCGCCGGCAACGCGCGCTGTACGAGAGCCACCAGGCCCGCCACCCACACTGACCCCCACAATTCGCGACGCACCTTGGCCACATGGCCGCCGGTTGGCATCAGCAAACATGCGGCTGAAACACCGCTTCGCGTTGGCTATAGTTTCTACCGACTCGCGAATCGCGAGCAGGAGGGGCCAATGCGTACCGGTCTGCTGCTGGGCACCACATCTTTCCTCTGCCTTGCGTTGACGGGCTGTCCGCCGATGGACGCCGACGACGAACAACCACACCACCCGCCCGCAGCCGAGGCCGATCCCATCGCCGAGATGATCGCCGATGCGCTCGACGCCCGCGGCGGCGCCCGGCTGCCCCCCTGCGCCGACACCTGCGCCGGCCTCGCCCACCTCGCGCTCGAAGCGTGTCGCGATGGCCGCCACGATCCCGAATGCGCCGACCAGGTGCTG
>JAGQJJ010000316.1 GCA_020430675.1 Myxococcales bacterium | reverse complement strand
TTGCTGCGGCCGGCGATGACCGCGACCATGTCATCGTGCACGGGCACCGCGACGCCGTAAGCGACCGGGATGGGCTGACCGAAGTTTGCCCACTGGCCGCCGGGCGGCATGCGCAGCACCTGGGTCATCTGGGCGTTGTTCTCGCCGATGCCACCGATGAGATAGATGTTGCCGCCACGCACGACCGCGCGGGCGCCGGTGCGCGCCTGGGGCAAGAGCGGGCCGGCGCGCCAGCGGTCGGCGCGCGGATCGTAGATCTCGACGCTCTGCTGCGGGCCGTTGTTGTCGCCGCCGATGAGCCAGATCTCGCCGTTGAGCACCGCCACGGCGGCGTCGCGGCGCGCGACCTGCATCGGGCGATGCTCGACCCAGGCGCCCTCGGCGGGGTCGATGCTGCGGTTGGTGGGAACCGCCAGGCCGAAGTTGTTGGCGCCGCCCAGCGCGTAGATGCGCCCGCCGACCTGGGCCGCGGCGAGGCCGTTCTGGAAGCTCGGCAGCCGCGGCATGTCGCGGAAGACCTCGGTCTCGGGGTCGAAGATCCAGCCTTCCTGGGTCTCGGTGAAGTTGCGCCCGCCAAACAGGTAGATGCGACCGGCCCATGGCACCGCGGCGTGCATGAAGCGGCCCTCGGGCATGGGCATGAGGCGGGTGGCGTAGTCGAGCTGGTGGATGTAATACGACAGGTCAGCGGTGATGCCGCGGGGCTCCTGGCCGCCGACCACCCAGAGCTGACGCTCCAGGTTGTCGATGCCCAGGCCCGACAGCTCCATGCGCGCGATGCCATGGCCGAGGCGAGGCGCGTTGAGCGGGGTGCGGGTGCGCCAGACGCCGCGGTCGACGAGGTACTCTTCGACGATGGCGGTGGTGGCGCCACCGGCCAGACGGCCGCCGCTGACCACGATGCCCACGTGGCCGCCGAACACGTTGCCGATGTTCTCCATGGCCGATCCGGCGAGGAACGAGCGCGGGGTGGGCAGCGCCGGCGCCTGCTCCCAGGCATCGGTGGTCGTGTGGTAGACATCGACCTCGGCGATCGGGTTGCCATCTTCGTCTTCGCCGCCGATCACATAGATGTCATTGGCGACGGCGACGGCGGTGAAGGCATAGCGCGGCCGCGGCATCTGGGCCACCTGGTTGCTCCAGGTGTCGGTATTGGGGGTGTAGCGCTCGACGGTGTTGAGCACCACGCCGCCGTTGGTCTTGCCGCCCAGCGTGTAGATGTTGCCGCCGACGCTGACCGCGCCGAGACCGTAGCGGGTGGTCGGCATGGGGCGGCGGTCGACCCAGGCCATGTCGGCGTCGGGCGTCAGGCGCTGGGTGAAGTTGAGCGGCACGCCTTCGTTCTGGCCGCCGAACAGGTAGATCGAGTTGGGATGCCATACCGCCGCGGCTTCGGTGCGGGCGACCGCGAGCGCGGGCAGATTGGTCCAGGCATGATCGACGGCCGAGTAGCGCGCCGCGCCGGCCTGGGGCGCGTCGCCATCGGTGCCGCCGATGACAAAGAGCTGGTCGATGCCATTCGAAGTCACCGCGGCCAGCGTCAACGGCTCGCCGAGCAGGTCGGCGGGCGTCCAGAAGTTGCCGTAGCCCGAGATTTCGAACTCGCAGCGCGTCTCGCCCTCGCTCCAGTTGCCGGCGCGGTCGCGGGCGATGAAGCGCAGCACGGTGTTGTCGAAGACGCGGAAGGCCTGGGCGCTGTAGAAGGTGCCATCGTACTGCGTGGGCGTGCCGCCGTCGGTCGTGAAGTACACGTCGGCGGGCTCATCGGCGGCCACGGTGACGGTGACGCCGTCGCGGTAGGTGCCGCCGCAGGGTGAGACCTCGACGAGCGGCGGGGTGACATCGTAGACGATGCGCACGGTGACGGTGGCGCTGGCCTGCCCACGGTCGACGGAGCGGATCTCGAAGACGTTTTCACCGGGCACCAGGTTGATCGTGACCTCCCAGTTGTCTTCGGGGCTCTCGGGCACCGCTGCCTGGCCGTTGATGTCGATCGACGAGCCGGCGGGCTTGGTGCCGGTCAGGTGCAGCTCGCCGTCGTTGGTGGGGGTGACATAGGGCCCGATGGTGGGCGGCTCGATGCAGCCGGCGATGCGCTCCGAGAGGCAGACGCCGTCGACCGAGCAGGCGTCGTCGGTGCAGGCGTTGCCGTCTTCGCACTCGGCGTTCTGCGGCACGTGGATGCAGCGGTTGCGCACCGGGTCGAAGCGATCGGCGGTGCAGGGGTTGTCATCATCGCACAGCGCGCTGTCATTGATGGGACGGCAGATGCCATCGCGGCACAGCTCGCCAAGCGGGCAGGCGCCGGCCGGGTTGTCATTGCTGCAAGCGGCGCCGAACTCGGCGCATTCGCCGTCGATGCAGGTCTGGCCGAGGGCGCACAGGCCGATGGGGTTGTCGGCGCCGCAGAGCGTCTCGGGCGCGCGGCAGAAGCCATCGAGGCAGATCTCATTGGCCTGGCAATCGCAGCCTTCGCCGACGTCGAGGCAGCGACCCGCGGGCGAGCAGAGCTCACCGGCGGCGCATTCGCCGCAGACCCCGTCGCAGCCATCGGGGCCGCAGGTGCGGCCGTTGCACTGCGGCACGCAAATCTCGCGGCAACGCCCGTTGGCGCCACACTCCGACCCGGCGCCGCAGCGGCCGCAGACGCCGTTGCAGCCATCGTCACCGCACTCGCGGCCCCCGCAAGCGGGCACGCAGACCGCCTCGCAGACCCGGCGTTCGGCGTTGCATTCCTGGCCGCCGGGGCAGGCGCAGTCGGCGAGGCAGGTGGCGCAGTTCTCGCCCGCGCCGCACCGGCCGTTGCCACAGCACTGGCCGCAGTCGGCGGGGCAGGTGCTGCAGTCCTCGTTGGCGTCGCAGGCGCCGTCGCCGCACTGCGCAGGCGGGGCCGTGCACTGGCCCGCGTCGTTGCACAGATCGCCGCCCTGGCACTGGCCACAGTCGCCGTCGCAGCCGTCATCGCCGCACTCGCGGCCCGCGCAGTCGGGCACGCAGGCTTCGACGCAGTGGTCGACCTCGCAGCTCTCGCCCGCGCCGCAGCCGCAATCGGCCGGGCACGTCGCGCAGTTCTCGCCGTGATCGGCCACGCAGGCGGCATCGCCGCAACAGGCGCCGCAATCGGCCGGGCAGTTCTCGCACGACTCGCCCTCGCCGCACGCCGCGTCGCCGCAGCTCGCCGGCACCGCGTCGCATTGCCCGCGCCCCGTGCAGACCTCGCCCTCGGCGCAAGCGCCGCAGACATCGCCGCAGCCATCGGGCCCACAGGCGCGATCGGTGCATTGCGGGGTGCAGGCCTCGGCCACGCACTCGCCGCCGTCGCAGACGGTGCCCATGGCGCACTCGGTCGCGGTCAGCCAGCGCCCCTCGACGCACAGCTCAACCGTCGAGCCGACGCAGCGCCGCGCTTCATCCACGCAGACCGGCGCGCCGCCGTCGGCGCCCGCGTCGACCCCGCCGCCGCCGCCGCCACCGCCGCCCGGCACGCAGCCGCAGAACGCGCCAAAAACCACCCCAACGCCGCCAATCGATGCCGCATCGCCTCGTACTCCAAAGACGCACCACCAGCCGAAGCGACACGGGTACCACCCGCCCCGCCGCGGGGGCAACGCGGATCTTCAGCCCGCTTGTCCTCGGCCCCCGAGTGTGTCAAGCAATCGCCTGCACGTTGGCCGAGGGGCCGAGGAGGACGCGAGATGGCCTGGGAAGAGGCGAAGCTCGAGCGCATGCACGTCTGGGACGAGGGGCTGGTCACGGTCGTCTTCGACCGGGTGCTCGACGACTTCGAATCCGGCCAGTTTGTCAATCTGGGCTGGGAGATCGACGGCCAGCGCATCAAGCGCCAGTACTCGGTCGCTTCGGCGCCGGGCGAGAAGGCCGAGTTCTTCATCATCAAGGTCGACAACGGCGCGCTGACGCCGCGCATCGTGGCGATGAAGCCGGGCGACACCTGCCTCATCAACCCGAAGGCCGCGGGCTTCTTCACGCTCAAGTGGATTCAGCCGACCCGCGACCTGTGGCTCGTCGCCTCGGGCACCGGCCTCGCGCCCTTCATCTCGCTGCTGCGCACCAAAGAACCCTGGGAGCGCTTCGAAAACATCGTGGTGCTGCACGGCGTGCGCACTGCGTCGCAGCTCGGTTACGCCGACGAGATGCAGGCCCACGTCGCCCGCAGCGGCGGCCGCCTGCACTACCTGCCGATCGTCAGCCGCGAACCCGACGCCAAAGGCGTCATTCACGGCCGCACCACCACCGCGCTCGCCGATGGCCAGCTCGAAAAGGTCACCGGCCTCGAGCTGACGCCATCAAACGCCCACGTCATGCTCTGCGGCAACCCGGCCATGCTCGACGAGATGCAGGCCATGCTCGAAGCGCGCGGCCTGCAGGTCAACAAGCGCAAGGCGCCCGGCCATATCACGGTCGAGCGGTATTGGTGAGTCGCCCGCCTCGCAAGGAGCCCCGATGAACACCGCATTCCTCGCCCACCTCGACGCCGAACTGCAGACGCTGCGCGAGACCGGCCTCTACAAAGGCGAACGGGTCATCACCTCGCCCCAGCAGGCCGAGATCACCGTCGGCGATGGCAAGGTGCTCAACTTCTGCGCCAACAATTACCTGGGCCTGGCCAACCACCCGGCGTTGCGCGAGGCGGCGAAGGCAGCCATCGACCGGCATGGCTATGGCATGTCATCGGTACGCTTCATTTGTGGCACGCAAGACGTGCACAAGCAGCTCGAAGCGCGCATCAGCGCGTTTCTGGGCACCGAAGATGCCATCCTCTACTCGTCGTGTTTCGACGCCAACGGCGGCCTCTTCGAAGCCTTGCTCGGCCCCGACGATGCCATCATCAGCGACGCGCTGAACCACGCGAGCATCATCGACGGCGTGCGGCTGTGCAAAGCGAAGCGCTATCGCTATGCCAACAATGACATGGCCGACCTCGAAGCCCAGCTTCGGCAGGCCGACGCCGATGGCGCCAAGGTCAAGCTGATCGCCACCGACGGCGTCTTCTCGATGGATGGCTATATCGCCAACCACGGCGCCATCTGCGACCTCGCCGAGAAGCACGGCGCGCTGACCATGGTCGATGACTCCCATGCCACCGGCTTTGTCGGCGAGAAGGGCCGCGGCAGGTCAGCCGCGACGGGCCAGCACCTTTTCGACGGAGAGGCGGATCGGCGCGCCGTCATAGTTGTCCGGCGTGATCACGCTGTAGGACCAACCCTCGAGCGAATCGACCGCGATCGGGCCGCTGGAAGCGCCGACCATCGAGT
This sequence comes from Myxococcales bacterium, assembly GCA_020430675.1. The sequence goes on along the minus strand of JAGQJJ010000316.1, from coordinate 280 downwards.
AGTCCCACGGGGAGGTGCCGTCGGACTTGTTGTAGCTCCAGTAGGCATCGAACTGACATGTCGGATAGCCCTCGACCGGAAGCGAGTTGATCTGGCACGCGAACCCGCCGATCTCGTCGTAGGTGAATCCGGCGTTGGTGAGCGCAGCGAGGCCACTCGCCTGAGTGCCCGGCGCACATCCGATGGCAACGGTGTTGTTCAGCTTCTGGAAATCGACCACGACGGTCACTCCCTCGCCGGCATCACACGGCTGACCGACGACCTTGGGACCGCTCGGAGT